>JBAXOC010000113.1:0-5372 GCA_037133455.1 Comamonadaceae bacterium
CGGCGCTTGTGGTCTCATTGCTGCAACGCAAGACCTGTATCGTTTCGTCTGCCCTCGATGGATTGGCAGACAAAACAGCGACGAACACGCTCAGTGCCAGGACTGGCAATAGAGATAGGCCTTGGGACTGGAGCTGTTTGTTACGGTGTGAGCGCATGGTGATACCACTTAAGCGTGGTAACCGGTGACGCGTTCCACTTCATTTTTCGATCCCAAAATCACGCTCACGCGTTGGTGCAGTTGGGTGGGGTTGATATCCAAAATGCGCTCTTTGCCGTTGGTGGCCGCGCCGCCTGCTTGCTCAATGAGCCAGCCCATGGGATTGGCTTCGTACATCAGGCGAAGCTTTCCGGGCTTGGTGGGTTCGCGCTTGTCCCAAGGGTACATAAAAATACCGCCCCGCGTCAGAATACGGTGAACGTCGGCCACCATGCTGGCAATCCAGCGCATATTGAAGTCTTTCCCGCGCGGCCCTTCTTTGCCGCCTAAACATTCATCAACGTAGCGCTTGATAGGCGCATCCCAGTGGCGCATATTGCTCATGTTGATGGCAAATTCTTGCGTATCTGCCGGGATTTGGATATTTTCTTGGGTCAGGACAAAGGAGCCTTGCTCGCGGTCCAGGGTAAACATGGCAACGCCGTTGCCTACGGTAAGTACCAACGTGGTTTGCGGCCCGTAGACGCAGTAGCCAGCGGCAACTTGTTTTGATCCGGCTTGTAAAAAATCTTGTTCAGAGACTTGGCTGCCTTCGGGTTTTCTTAAGACGCTGAAAATAGTACCGATACTCACGTTGACATCGATGTTGCTTGATCCGTCTAATGGATCAAACAGCAAGAGGTATTCGCCCTGCGGGTAGCGGTTAGGAACCACATAGATGTCTTCCATCTCTTCGCTGGCCATCGCCGCGAGGTTGCCACCCCATTCGTTGGCTTCAATCAAAACTTCGTTGGCAATGATGTCGAGTTTCTTTTGAATTTCGCCCTGTACGTTTTCGCTCTCCGCCGTTCCTAATACGCCACCGAGTGCGCCTTTGTTGACGGCTTGGCTGATACTTTTACAAGAGCGGGCAACGACTTCTAGCAGCAAACGCAGTTGCGCAGGAATCAAGCCATTAACGCGTTGTTGTTCAACCAAATAGCGGGTGAGGGAAACTTTGGAAGCCATGGGTTTCTTTCTGTTTAAAGGCAGAGTGAGTGTACTTAAGCCAATGCCCGCTCAACAACTTCGCGTACATCGTTGCTTAAATCCGTTTTAGCGGCAACGCGCACCAAAGCTTCACGCGCAGCGCTGCGGTAGGGCTCGGTTAGTTTTTTCCAGCGATCTAAAGCGCGGGCTAAACGCGCAGCAACTTGGGGGTTGATGCTATCGAGCTCCATCACGCGCTCGCTCCAAAAGACGTAGCCTGCGGCGTCTTGGCGGTGGAACGCGCCCGGGTTGGCGCTACAAAAGCTGGAAATCACGCTGCGGGCGCGGTTGGGGTTGCGGATATTGAAGTCCGGGTGTTTGAGTAATTGGCGCACCGCCGGCAGCACATCGCCACCCCGATCACAGGCCCCAGCTTGCAATGAAAACCATTTATCAATGACTAAGTCTTCGTCTTTGAAGAGCGCGTGAAACAGCTCTAAGGCTTGGGCCGCTAGAGCGTTGCCGCTGCCGACCAAGGCCTGCAAAGCGTTGGCGCGGTCAGTCATATTGCTTGCCGCTTTGAACCGCTGTAACGCTTTTTCGGGCCAGGCGTTATTGCTTTGGGCGGTGTCAGCCAAACACAAATAGGACAAAGCCATGCCGGCCAAAGCTCGGCGACCCGCAGACTTTGCGCCAGGGGTGTAGCCGCCAGTGTCTTGGTGGGCCGCAAACGCCCATTCCCAATCGGCATGGAGCGCGGTGGCCAGTTGCAAGCGCATGGCTTCGCGCACAGCGTGAATGCGCTGAGGGTCCACTACTTCTAACTGCTCTGCGATATACGTTTCTGAGGGCAGGGTGAGAACGAGTTCTTTGAACGCTGCGTCGAGCGTGGGGTTGCGTAGTACATCGCGCAGGGCTTGGAGGAACGCAGGATTAAGGGCTGTGGTATTCGCGGTTTCTGAAGCGCTTGGGTTGGCTGATGTGAGTAACTCCAAGGCGCTGCGCATAGCCAAACGCTGTCCGGCTTCCCAACGGTTGAAGGGGTCGTTGTCATGCGCGAGCAACACCAAGAGTTGCGCATCGGTGTATTCAAAGTCCAGAACCACGGGGGCAGAAAAGCCGCGCAGGATGGAGGGAACCGGTTCTTCGTTGACGTTGAAGAAAGTGATGTGTTGGTTTTGCGCGCTCATCACCAAGAGGTGCGTGTCTTGGGCCTGCGCGCTGCTTTCGCCTTCAGTGAAGGGCTCGGTGTGCAGCGGGATGGCCGCGCCGCTGTGTGCGCCAACCAAACCCATGTTGATAGGAATGACAAAGGGTTGTTTGCTGTCTTGCCCGGGCGTGGGGGCACAGTGTTGCATGAAGGTCAGCGTGTAGCTGCGTTTTTCAGCGTTGTAGTTACCGCTGGCCGTTAGGCGCGGCGTACCCGCTTGGCTGTACCACAACTTAAATTGCGGTAACAGCGCAGCCAGATTCGATTGTGGGTTGGCATCGGCTACGGCTTGGGCGAAGTCATCGCATGTGACGGCCTGGCCGTCAAAGCGATCAAAGTACAGCTTCATGCCTCGGGCAAAGCCCGCGCGGGCAGAGACACTGGCGCCGTCAGCGGACAGGGTTTGCATCATGCGAACCACTTCTGCGCCTTTTTCATAAATGGTGACGGTGTAGAAGTTATTAATTTCTACATAGCTGTCGGGGCGCACCGGGTGGGCCATGGGGCCAGCGTCTTCAGGGAACTGCGCGGTGCGAAGGACGCGCACGTCTTCAATGCGTTTGACCGCGCGGGCCGACGCATCGCCACACAGGTCTTGGCTGAATTCTTGGTCCCGAAAAACGGTTAAACCTTCTTTGAGGCTGAGTTGAAACCAGTCTCGGCACGTGATACGGTTGCCTGTCCAGTTGTGAAAATACTCGTGTCCGACCACGCTTTCAATGTTGGCGTAATCGACATCGGTGGCGGTAGCTGGGTTAGCCAATACGTATTTCGTATTGAAAATATTGAGGCCTTTGTTTTCCATCGCGCCCATGTTGAAGTCGCTGGTAGCAACGATCATGAAACGCTCAAGGTCAAGCGGTAATCCAAAGCGCGCTTCGTCCCAAGCAACCGAGGCCATGAGCGAATTCATCGCATGTTCTGTTTTGTCTAAATCACCCGGGCGCACATACACCTGAAGCACATGGTCTTTGCCAGCGAGTGAGGTGATTCGTTGCTCACGGCTCACCAATTGTCCGGCGACCAACGCGAATAAATACGCGGGTTTTTTATGCGGATCGACCCATTTGGCAAAGTGGCGGCCGTCTTCCAAGTCGCCTTGCTCAACCAAGTTTCCGTTGGAGAGTAAGACGGGGTAAAGGGCTTTGTCAGCCCTCAACGTCACGGTGTAACTGGCCATGACGTCTGGGCGATCAAGGAAATAAGTGATGCGGCGAAAACCTTCGGCTTCGCATTGGGTAAAAAACGACCCGTTGCTGACATACAAGCCCATCAGCTTGGTGTTTTTAACAGGCGCACAAGTGGTAAAAATTTCGAGATCAAAGGCATCAGTTCCTTCGGGCAAGCTCTCCAAGACCAATTGGTTGCCATCGATTTTGAAAGAGGTCCCTTGGCCGTTAACCATCACGCGTGACAAATTCAGGTCTTCACCGTCTAAGCGCAAAGCCTGAAGAGGAGCATCCGGGTTGCGGCGCAAACGCATGGTGTTAAGCACGCGGGTTTTAGCCGGATCGAGGTCAAAGCTTAAGGCGACGGTGTCAACCCAAAAAGCGGGCGCTTGGTAATCGCCACGGTAAACGGTGGTAGCGTGGGCGACGCCCTCACGAAGTGTCGGCATGAACTAATTCTCCAAAGGTCTCAAACGCCTTGCTTGAGCGAGGCTTGAATAAAGGGGTCTAAATCACCGTCCAACACCTTTTGGGTGGCAGAGGTTTCGTAATTGGTGCGCAGGTCTTTGATGCGGCTATTGTCTAAAACATAGCTGCGAATTTGGTGGCCCCAGCCCACATCGGTCTTGGAGTCTTCGAGCTTTTGTTGTTCTTCTTGGCGCTTGCGCATCTCAAAATCATACAAACGGCTGCGCAGCCGTTTCCAAGCCACATCGCGGTTGCCGTGCTGGCTGCGTCCGTCTTGACACTGCACCACAATGCCCGTGGGGATATGGGTCAGCCGCACGGCCGAGTCGGTTTTGTTGATGTGCTGGCCGCCAGCGCCGCTGGCGCGAAAGGTGTCAACGCGAACATCGGCTGGGTTGATGTCAATCTCAATCGAGTCGTCAATTTCGGGGTAAACAAACACGCTGGCAAAGCTGGTGTGGCGTCCGCCCGAACTATCAAAAGGCGATTTGCGAACCAAGCGGTGTACGCCGGTTTCGGTGCGCAATAGGCCAAAAGCGTATTCGCCTTCAATTTTGATGGTGGCGCCTTTGATACCGGCAATGTCGCCCGAGGTTTCGTCTTCCACAGTGGTAGTAAAACCTTTGCGCTCGGCGTAACGCAAGTACTGGCGCAAAAGCATACTGGCCCAGTCGCAGGCTTCGGTGCCACCAGCGCCGGCTTGGATGTCTAAAAATGCATTGAGCGGATCGGCGGGGTTGTTAAACATCCGCCTAAATTCCAAGCCTTCGATGGTGGTGGCCAATTTGGCGGCTTCGCCTTCGATGGTGATTAATCCGGCTTCGTCGTTGTCGTCCTTGGACATATCAAACAACTCGGTGTTGTCTGAGAGTTCCCGGTCGAGTTCGTCAAGCGTCACGACCACGCCATCTAAGGCTTTCTTTTCTTTGCCTAGTTCTTGGGCGCGTTTGGGGTCGTTCCAGACGGTCGGGTCTTCTAGTGAGGCGTTGACGGTTCGAAGCCGCTCGGATTTAGCAGCGTAGTCAAAGATACCCCCGAAGTTCGGCGGTGCGAGCGCTCAAGTCGCTAAGCTGGGTGCCAATGAGGTTGATGCGTTCTGCTTCCATGGTGCGGTTCCTGCGGTGTTTTTATACTGTTAGCCTCGCATTTTCTCACGGCTGGCGCACGGTGCTTTGGGGCTGACCCGTGAGTTAGGCAATAAAGCGCTCAATCAGGGCCGCCAAGACCTCGGGTTGGTCGTGGTGCATCATGTGGCCCGCGTCATCAATACGGGCAATTTCGACCTGAGGAACCACCTTAAGCCGCTCGTGGTACTGGTCTAAAGAGAATTTTCCTTTCCACCAAAAGTCCAAACTGTTGTCCGAGGCTTCTACTGCCAAGACGGGCATGCTTAACCG
>JBAXOC010000114.1:0-5321 GCA_037133455.1 Comamonadaceae bacterium
CTAAGCCTTGGAATGTCAAAACCTGATTGATACGGCCTTTGACGGCCTTGCCATCCGTGCCTTCCATCACAACCACGTCCATCATCGGTTTGATAGTTCCTTGGCTGATGCGGCCTACGCCGATGCGGCCCACAAAGGTGGAGAAATCGAGCGCAGAAATTTGCAACTGCAAGGGAGCAGCAGGGTCCCCTTTTTGTGATGGAACGTGGTTGAGTACGGTATTGAACAAAGCCGACATGTCAGGGCCCCACTGCTCACCGGGAGCACCTTCCACCATAGAAGACCAACCGTTGATTCCGGAGGCGTACACCACGGGGAAATCGAGTTGCTCATCGGTCGCGCCGAGTTTGTCAAACAAATCAAACGCAGCGTTGACAACGAAGTCAGGACGCGCACCGGGCTTGTCCACTTTATTGACCACCAAAATCGGCTTCAAACCCAAAGCCAAGGCTTTCTTCGTCACAAAGCGGGTTTGTGGCATCGGGCCTTCTTGGGCATCAATCAGCAACACCACGCCGTCGACCATAGACAGAGCACGCTCTACTTCACCTCCGAAGTCCGCGTGGCCTGGGGTATCTACGATATTGATGTGGGTACCTTCCCAAGTCACCGCACAATTTTTGGCCAAGATCGTGATGCCACGTTCTTTTTCAATCGCGTTGTTGTCCATGACGGTATCAACCACTTTTTCGTGTTCGGCAAAGGTGCCGGACTGGCGTAAAAGTTGGTCAACCATGGTGGTTTTTCCATGGTCAACGTGGGCGATGATCGCAATGTTTCTGATTTGCTTACTTGTCATGGTTCACTTTCTATCTAAATTCAAATTTCAATTCACGGTCTTTTAATGGCTGGGCACGCCCTGTTGGGCCTGCACCTCACGGATATCTATCGGGCTCAAAAGCCGCCCGGGGATAAGCTCCCCAGAAAGCACATGGGCTGTTCCTAACAAAGCGCGTGGTTGGTCTGCATAGACGGCCACACTAGCGGCATCTGCCCACGCGCCCCGCCTGCGAACCCCACTCAAAAACCTCGCCGCATTGTCACTGTCTAGCGTTACCGCGATGTGACCTTCAAGCAAGGAGTCCACTTCTAACAATTCCTTCATTCGGCCGTCATCGTCCATCGCTTCGAGCGCTTCCAACGAGATACATCGGTCTTGGGCAAAGCCCCCGGTTCGAATCCGGCGCAAAAAGCTCAGATGGGCCCCGCAACCCAAAGCCTCACCCACGTCTTCACCAAGGGTGCGGATATACGTTCCCTTGCTGCAACTCACTTCTATTTTTAGCAAATGAGGAACCTCCACAGTGGGCCCCTCTAAAACTTTCAACTCAAAAATCGTCACCTCACGCGCTTGGCGTTCAACCTCTATGCCCGCTCTGGCATATTCATACAACGCTTTGCCATCCTTCTTTAAGGCGCTATGCATCGGTGGCACCTGGCTGATGGGCCCGGTGAACTGCTTTACCACCCTTTCAATATCTTCTTTGCCGACATGGACAGGCCGGGTTACCAGCACCTCGCCTTCAGCATCCGCTGTTGTTGTCTTGACGCCCAGGTGTAAAACCGCTTCGTACACCTTGTTCGCATCCAAATGCATTTGGCTGAATTTCGTGGCTGCCCCAAAACAAAGAGGCAAAACGCCTGTCGCTAAGGGGTCCAACGTTCCGGTGTGCCCAGCTTTTTCAGCACGAAAAAGCCACTTGGCTTTTTGTAAAGCTTGGTTACTGGATAAACCCAAAGGCTTGTCAAGCAAAAGCACCCCATGCACAGGGCGCCTTGCAACCCGTGCACGTGGCGCATTCATACGTTTAGACCTCCTGAGCGCGAGAAGCAACGGCGCGGGCGATCAATGCATTCATATCTGCAGCACGCTCAGTCGTTTGGTCAAACAAAAAATGCAACGTCGGAACGGTATGAATGTGCAAACGCTTGAACAAACCGGCGCGTAAAAATCCTGCCGCTTGATTCAACCCTTCAGCACACTGCGCGGGGTCACCCACCAGCAAGCTGAAATACACCTTGGCGTGGGCGTAGTCAGGCGTCACTTCCACCGATTGGATCGTGACCATGCCCACCCGAGGGTCTTTAAGCTCGCGAGCGATCAGTTCGGTCAGGTCCCGTTGAATCTGATCGGCTACGCGAAAACCACGGTTGGGTGTTGATGACTTTTTACGCATACCTTGGCACTTCGCTTAAATCGAGCGCGCAATTTCCTTGATCTCAAAGAACTCCAACTGGTCGCCCACGGCAATGTCGTTGTAGTTTTTAAGCTTGATACCGCACTCAAATCCTTCTTTGACTTCGCGAACATCGTCTTTCATGCGTTTCAAGGAATCCAACTCGCCGGTATAAATCACCACGTTCTCACGCAGTAAACGGAAGTGCGCGGACCGGTTGACAAAGCCACCCGTGACCATACAACCCGCAACGGTTCCAATCTTCGATGCGACAAACACCGTGCGAATTTCGGCCATACCGATAATTTCTTCGCGTTTTTCTGGAGCCAGCATGCCCGACATCGCGGCTTTCAATTCATCGACAGCGTCATAAATGATGTTGTAGTAATGAATGTCGACGCCGTTGTGTTCCGCCAACTTGCGGGCACCTGCATCGGCTCGCACGTTAAAGCCAATCACAATCGCTTTACTCGCTATCGCCAAGTTGATGTCGGATTCACTGATACCGCCCACAGCGGTGTAAACCATTTGAACTTTGACTTCTTCGGTAGACAGCTTGAGCAGGGACGAGGCCAACGCTTCTTGCGAACCCTGCACATCGGCTTTAACGATGATGGGCAGCATTTTGACGTCGCCGGAAGACAGATCGCTGAACATATTCTCAAGCTTGGCCGCTTGTTGTTTGGCCAGTTTGGTGTTGCGAAACTTACCGGCACGGTAAGTTGCGATTTCACGGGCACGGCGTTCATCCGACATCACCATGAACTCGTCACCGGCTTGAGGAACCTCCGTCAAACCTTGGATCTCTACTGGAATCGATGGACCCGCCTCTTTGATAGGCTTGCCGTTTTCATCCAACATGGCGCGAACGCGGCCAAAGGTTTGACCCGCAAGAACCACATCACCCGCTTTGAGCGTTCCAGACTGAACTAACACCGTCGCCACGGGGCCCCGACCTTTGTCCAAACGCGCCTCAATCACCAAGCCTTTGGCCATGGCATCAATAGGCGCTTTGAGTTCCAAAATTTCAGCCTGTAGCAAAACCTGCTCTAACAAGGCGTCAATGCCTTGGCCTGTTTTGGCGGATACGGAAACGAAGGGTGAATCACCACCAAACTCTTCAGGAACCACCTCTTCCACCACCAACTCGTTTTTAACGCGTTCGGGGTTGGAGTCCGGTTTATCAATTTTGTTGATCGCAACCACAATCGGAACACCGGCGGCTTTCGCGTGTTTGATCGCTTCTTTGGTTTGCGGCATCACGCCATCGTCGGCCGCCACCACCAAAATCACAATGTCAGTGGCTTTGGCACCACGGGCACGCATCGCGGTAAACGCTTCGTGTCCTGGGGTATCCAAGAATGAAATCATTCCGCGTGGAGTTTCCACATGGTAGGCACCAATGTGCTGCGTAATTCCACCAGCCTCGCCCGATGCGACTTTGGCACGGCGAATGTAATCGAGCAGCGACGTTTTTCCGTGGTCAACGTGACCCATCACGGTCACCACAGGGGCGCGTGACACGGACTCAAATTGGGCTTGAGTAACGTCATCATCGGTGAATGCCTCTGGGTCATCGAGGGCGGCAATCACTGCGGTGTGACCCAACTCTTCAACCACAATCATGGCCGTATCTTGGTCTAACGGCTGGTTGATCGTGACCATCTGACCGAGCTTCATCAACTGCTTGATGACCTCAGACGCCTTGATCGCCATCTTGTGGGCCAATTCGGCCACGGTGATGGTTTCAGGAACGTGCACTTCAATCACACGGGCTTCAACTGGGGCTGCTTGCACGTGGTCATCACGATCGCGGTCACCGCCACGTTTGCCGCGCGGGCCGCTGCGCCAATTGGTGGAACGACCGGCTCCGGCACCGGTGTCGCCACGGGTTTTGAGTTCTTTCTTTTTGGCAGGATCACCCGCCCAGCTGCTAGACAGCTTGGACGACTTAACTTCTTTACCCGCACCAGGGGAGCCAGCCGCTCCGGTTGCACCAGGTTTCGCTTTGGCAACGGTGGAACCAGCAGCCGGTTTATGCAAAGTACCTTTGATGGCCGCTTTGGGGTCAACGACAGGCTTAGCCACTTCTGGCTTTTTAGCGGTAACAACCTTGTTAGGGGTGGACATCATCGAGCGAATCGCAGCGGCCTCGTCTTCGGCTTTACGCCGGCGAGTACCGAGATCAACCGCGCGTGCTGTTTCCTCTTTGGCAGCCGCTTGAGACGCCACTTCAGCGGCAGCCTTGACTTCTTCAAGAGCGCGCTTTGCCGCCTCGATGGCCAAGGCCTCAGCTGCAGCTTGGGCTTCTAGTTCTTCGGGCGTTTTAGCCTTGGTTTTCTTCGCAGCGCTTTTTACCAAAACCTCTTGGGCTTTAGCTGCCGCTTTTTCCGCAGCAGCGCGGGCGCTGGCTTCTTGCGATTCGCGTTCTTGGCGTCTTGCCGTTAACTCTTCTTCTTGGCGACGCAGGAACTCAGCCTGCTTACGCGCTTCTTCTTCGCGGCGAAGCAGTTCTGCATCGTCAATCACCGAAGCCGCTGGCATGTCAACCACGGAGGGTTCGATGCTGTCAGCGGATGCATCGGAGCCGTCTTCACGGCGGACGAAGGTTCGCTTTTTACGTACTTCAACCTGAATGGTGCGGGCCTTGCCCGTAGCATCGGCCTGCTTGATTTCAGTGGTCTGTTTTTTGACTAACGTGATTTTTTTGCGTTCTGCACCAGCTGTGCCGTGGCTACTTTGCAAAAAATTTAACAAGCTGTGCTTGTCAGAATCCGTTAAGACATCGGTAGCAGACGTTTTAGAAACCCCTGCTGACTTCAATTGATCCAACAAGGTTTCGGTGGATTTCTTGAGCTCATTAGCAAACTCGGCGACGGTCGTACTTGACATTTATTTTGTAACCTTTCATGACCATTACTCTTGAGAAGCGGCGTCATTGGTAAACCAATGTTCGCGCGCCTTCATGATCAGGGTCGTGGCTTCATCCGTAGACTGGCCTGTAATTTCTGTAAGTTCGTCGGTGGCAAGGTCTGCAAGATCATCGCGGGTGTGAACGCCGCTGTCTGCTAATTTGCCAATTTGTTCTGGATTGAGTCCGCCCAAATCACGAAGATCTTGAGACACGCCGTCCACATTTTCTTC
>JBAXOC010000115.1:0-5258 GCA_037133455.1 Comamonadaceae bacterium
CGGTAAGGGGGCTATGACCAAACGGGTCGTCAAGGCGAACGTAGATGCCTGGCGCGCCGCGAACACGGTGACCGGTTACCCCAAAATGCAACAAGCTGCGAATTACGGCTTCCTCTAGGCGATACACATACTCTTTGACAAAGTAGCCTGCGCGTTTGAGATCAATCAGTGGGTAAGCGACGACTTGACCCGGGCCGTGAAAGGTGACTTGTCCGCCGCGATTGGTCTGAACCACCGGGATGTTGCCAGGGTTGTAAATATGTTCAGGTTTGCCAGCAAGTCCTTGGGTGAATACGGGCGGGTGTTCACAGATCCATAGTTGATCGGCGGTCTGGGGTGCGTCTAAAGCGCTTCGTTTCTGCGTAAACGCTTGCATCTCTGAGTATGTGGATTGGTAATCCACCTGGCCCAATTGCAAAACGTCCATAGCCGTAAGAATTAGAGAACGACTTTGACCATCGGGTGCGAACTCAGCGTGCGGTACAACTCATCGAGCTGCTCGCGGCTGGTTGCGGTCACGGTAATCGTGACCCCGAGGTACTTCCCGCCCTTGCTCTCGCGCAGTTCAATGGTCGAGGCGTCAAATGCGGGATCAAAAGCGTGGGCGATGGCTGTGACAGCGTGTACATACCCTTCCACCTTTGTGCCCATCACTTTAATGGGGAATTGGCTAGGGTATTCAATGAGCGAGGGCTCAGAAGGGGCAATATCTGCGGTCGGGGGTTTGAGGGTGTTCACAGAAATAAAGGGGTGAAAAGAAGGTGGGTAAATGATGGCAATGACAGAGATTGTCTTCTAGGGTCATCAAAATGACTGGATGGATTCTGCGTATAATCGGAGGCTGTACTGAGTACGCTTTTGTAAAGCGGGTGTAATGTGAGACGCCAATAATGCACCACGAGATCGAAGCGACAGACTGTGCCGAAGAAGAGGACATTGTCCCCCTAACGGCACAAGAAGCGCAAAGTCTCCGTGAGAAAAATCCCTCGTATTCCCCTTGGTGGGTGGTTGGATGGCAGGTGTTGGTTGGACTGTGTGCCAGCGCAATCGCGTTGGTTTTAACAGGCAAGACCATTTTTGCAGTATCCACAGCCTGCGGGGCTTTAGCAGTGATTATTCCTGCGGCCTTGTTTGCGCGAGGACTCAAGAGTCGGTTTTCCTCAGTGAGCGCCGCAAATGCAGTGCTTAGCTTCTTTGTTTGGGAGCTGGTAAAGATTGGAGTGACGGTGGGCGTTCTTTTGATGTCGCACCGTTGGGTTGAGGGTTTGAGTTGGCCTGCCATGTTGGCGGGCATGGTTGTCACAATGAAGGTGTATTGGGTCGCGCTTGGCATAAAGCGAAAGCCGACCACGGTGCAAAATTTAACCGCTTAACGGCAAAAGTAACACATACGAGTAACTGATGGCTGCTGAAGAAAACGCTGCACAACAAGGCTTAACTGCTGGTGAGTACATTGGTCACCACCTGACGCATTTGCAAACCCATAAACAAATGGGCGTTATCGACTTTTCCGTCCTTAACTTGGATTCGCTCTTTTGGTCTATCTTGTTGGGCGTAGTCGGAATGTTCTTTATGTGGCGCGTGGCTCGCTCGGTAACTTCCGGGGTTCCTGGGCGTATGCAAGCGGCAGTAGAAATATTGCTCGAGATGGTCGACACCCAGGCCAAAGGCATTGTTCATAACGCCGAGTCGCGTAAATTTGTCGGCCCCTTGGCTTTGACGGTTTTCATCTGGGTGTTTTTGATGAACTCCATGGACTTCTTGCCTGTGGATTTGTTCCACATGGTTCTTGAAGTTACTGGCCTAGACCACACCATTCACTATTTCCGCGTTGTCCCTACAGCTGATCTTTCAACCACATTGGGAATGTCCTCTGCGGTGTTGTTGGTGTGCCTGTACTACAACATCAAAATCAAAGGCATGGGCGGCTGGGCGCACGAGCTAGTGACTGCCCCCTTTGGTACCAGCAAGAATCCGATTTTTGCTCTGATTTTGGGTGTGCTCAATTTGGGCATGCAACTCATTGAATTTACCGCTAAGACTGTGTCTCACGGCATGCGGTTATTCGGAAATATGTATGCCGGCGAGCTGGTGTTCATGTTGATCGCACTCATGGGTGCGGTTGGTTTTGGTTCGGCAACGGGCATTGCGCTCTGGTTCGGCCATGTTGTGGCGGGTACCGGTTGGGCACTCTTTCATATTTTGATTGTTGCTTTGCAGGCCTTTATTTTCATGATGCTGACTTTGGTGTATGTGGGCCAAGCCCATGACCACCACTGATTCGGTCAGTCATTTATTTTTGTTTTTTTGTTAACTTAAATCCATAGGAGCTCTAAATGGAACACGTTCTTGGTTTTGTCGCTTTGGCCGCTGGTCTGATCATTGGTTTGGGTGCCGTTGGCGCTTGTATCGGTATTGGCATCATGGGAAGCAAGTATTTGGAATCTGCAGCACGTCAGCCTGAGTTGATGAACGAATTGCAAACCAAAATGTTCTTGCTCGCTGGTTTGATTGACGCTGCTTTCTTGATTGGTGTTGGTATCGCCATGATGTTCGCGTTCGCCAACCCCTTCGTGCTGAAATAAGCTTTTTCACCTCACCCCAAAATAGAGAGGTGTTGTTGTGAGTATTAACGCAACATTCTTCGCACAGCTAACGGTGTTCTTCCTGTTGGTGCTGTTCACGATGAAATTCGTGTGGCCCCCGATTGCGAAGGCGCTCGATGAGCGTGCACAGAAAATATCCGATGGGCTTGCCGATGCTGATAAAGCAAAGATCGAGCTGCATAGTGCAAACAAGCGGGTCGAAGACGTTCTGTTGAAAACTCGTAATGAGTCAGTCGTTCGCTTGGCTGACGCTGAGCGTCGTGCGCATTCCATGGTGGAAGAGGCGAAGATTAAGGCGGCTGAAGAAGGCGTCAAGATCGTAGCTGCTGCCAGAGTTGAAGCAGAACAGCAGACCTTGAAAGCGCGCGAGCAATTGCGCGAACAAGTGGCTGCCTTGGCCGTCAAGGGCGCTGAGCAAATCCTTCGCAGAGAAGTCAATGCCAGTGTTCACGCCGACCTGCTCAGCCGTTTGAAAACCGAGTTGTAAGAGGACGCTATGGCTGAACTTGCAACTATCGCCCGCCCTTACGCTGAGGCTCTTTTTAAGGCTTCTGCCTCTGATCTCAATGGCGCTGTAGCTTGGGTGTCGGAGTTGGCAGCGGTTGCTGAAAACTCTGATCTTCAGCAGTTTGCAGAAAACCCCAAGGCGACAAATACGGAAGTATTTTCTGTTGTCGCGGGTGTTGTCAAAGCGGCTCTTGATGACCATGCGAAGAACTTTCTTCGTTTGGTGATTGAGAACGGGCGTTTGAATGCTTTGCCTGAAATTGCCTTGCAATTCAAGCGATTGGTCACTGCGCGTAGCGGCTCATCTGATGCAACGATTTTCAGTGCGTTTCAAATGGACGCCGCAGCAGTAGACCAAGTTGCGCAAACCATTGAAAAGCGCTTTGCTCGCAAGCTCAATTTTTCAGTCGAGTTGCAGCCGGAACTCATCGGTGGCATTCGTGTGGTGGTGGGGGACGAGGTTCTTGACACATCCGTCAAGTCGCGTCTGGAACAAATGAAAGTGGCTCTTACTGCTTGAGGCATTTGCCTCTTGTTGTGAGCCCAACTAAAGAAAGAAGGAAAGAGTCATGCAACTCAATCCAGCAGAAATTTCTGAACTGATTAAGAGCCGTATTGAAGGCTTGTCCGCTAAAGCTGACATCCGCAATCAAGGAACGGTTGTTTCCGTAACCGACGGTATTTGCCGCATTCACGGTTTGTCCGATGTGATGCAGGGCGAGATGCTTGAATTCCCAGCTGGAAGTGATGGCTTGCCCACTTACGGTTTGGCCCTGAATTTGGAACGCGACTCTGTCGGCTCCGTGATTTTGGGTGAGTACGAACATATCTCTGAAGGCGACACGGTTAAATGTACCGGTCGTATTTTGGAAGTTCCCGTGGGCCCTGAGCTCAAAGGACGTGTTGTTAACGCGTTAGGCCAGCCCATTGACGGTAAAGGCCCGATTAACGCCAAGATGACTGACGTGATTGAAAAAGTCGCTCCAGGCGTGATCGCCCGTGAGTCGGTGAGCCAGCCAATGCAGACCGGCTTGAAGTCCATTGACTCCATGGTTCCTGTGGGCCGTGGTCAGCGCGAATTGATTATTGGTGACCGCCAAACCGGTAAAACGGCAGTTGCGATTGACGCCATCATTAACCAAAAAGGCCAAGACGTTACGTGCGTTTATGTAGCCATTGGTCAAAAAGCCTCCTCCGTTAAGAACGTCGTTCGCGCTTTAGAGCAAGCCGGCGCAATGGAGTACACCATTGTCGTTGCCGCTACCGCTTCTGAATCGGCTGCGATGCAATTCGTCTCGGCCTATTCGGGTTGCACGATGGGCGAATACTTCCGTGACCGCGGTGAAGACGCGTTGATCGTGTATGACGACCTGTCTAAGCAAGCCGTTGCCTACCGGCAAGTGTCTTTGCTTTTGCGCCGCCCACCAGGCCGTGAAGCCTACCCTGGTGACGTGTTCTATCTCCACAGCCGTTTGCTTGAGCGCGCTGCGCGTGTGAATGCCAAATACGTGGAAGACTTCACCAAAGGTGCAGTTAAAGGCAAAACAGGCTCATTGACTGCTCTGCCCATCATTGAAACCCAAGCCGGTGACGTGTCTGCATTCGTGCCAACCAACGTAATTTCGATCACTGACGGCCAGATCTTCTTGGAAACTTCGTTGTTTAACGCAGGTATCCGTCCAGCGATTAACGCCGGTATTTCGGTGTCTCGCGTGGGTGGTGCCGCTCAAACGAAATTGGTGAAGAACTTGTCTGGTGGTATTCGTACCGACTTGGCTCAGTACCGTGAATTGGCGGCTTTTGCGCAGTTCGCGTCTGACTTGGACGAGGCGACTCGCAAGCAATTGGACCGTGGCGCACGCGTGACGGAATTGCTTAAACAAGCCCAGTACAGCCCGCTGACGATCAGTTTGATGGGAGCAACTTTGTTTGCCGTCAACAAAGGCTTTATGGACGATGTTGAAGTCAAGAAAGTTTTGTCTTTTGAGAGTGGCTTGCACGCCTACCTTAAAGACAAGCACGCAGCGCTGTTGGCCAAGTTAGAAGCCGATAAAGCGATGGACAAGGATGCCGAGGCTGAATTGAACACCGCAATCACCGCCTTCAAAAAGACCTTCGCGTAAAGCGAGGAGCAGCATATGGCAG
>JBAXOC010000116.1:0-5221 GCA_037133455.1 Comamonadaceae bacterium
TTTAAAAAACACTATTTGACACGCGCCATGGTGACAGGAGACCAAGACTTTTCGAACGATGTGACTGTTTCGCAAGATGGTGTTCGCCCTCGCCTTCTTGGCTTGGTACTTTGGTGTATTTCTGCGGGATTGGTTTTCTGGTTGATCGAGCGCGCGCCTTGATTGAGGCTTGGTTAGACTCCAAGTCAACACACTGATTTAAAAAGAGCTTTCATGGACAAAAACATCGCATTCATTGGCGGGGGCAATATGGCCAGCGCCATCATTGGCGGCTTGGTCGCGCAAGGTTTTACGCTTTCCCATTTACATGTAGTCGAGCCCTTTGCAGAAGCTCGCACCAAACTGCATGGTGATTTTGGTATCCAAGCCCACGCAGAGGCTGGAGACTTTTTAAAGAGTGCGGACTTGGTGGTTTGGGCGGTTAAACCCCAAACCTTCAAAGATGCTGCTTTGCAAGTTCAATCCCATACACGCAACGCGCTGCACCTGAGCGTGGCCGCTGGCATTCGCAGCGACACCATCGCCCAGTGGCTTCACACGCAACGCGTGATTCGCACCATGCCCAACACCCCCGCGCTCATTGGCAAAGGTATCACCGCCTTGGTGGCGCGTGACGGCGTTAGCCCAGCGGATAAAGACTGGGCCAGCGCAGTGATTCAAACCACTGGCGACGTAATTTGGCTGAACGACGAAGCCCAAATTGACGCTGTCACCGCGCTTTCCGGCTCAGGCCCTGCCTATATGTTTTATTTCATGGAAGCGATGCGCGAAGCGGGTATCGGCATGGGCCTGGATGCAACCCAAGCCTACCAACTCGCGGTAGCTACTTTTATTGGTGCGGGTGAACTGGCAAAAGCTTCAAGCGAACCGCCAGAAGTGTTGCGCCAGCGCGTAACCTCCAAAGGCGGAACCACCTACGCCGCGCTCAGCGCCATGGAACACAGCGGCATCAAAGCCTCCTTTATCCAAGCAATGCAAGCCGCGCAAGTGCGGGCTAAGGAATTGGGCGACGAGTTTGGTGCCGTGTAGATTGGGATTCTTCGAAAATTAGGCCCAAAATCCTGCGCGGCTGTAATGCAACTTCAAAAAATCAATCCATAAGCGAACCCGCAAAGCCAAATGCTTTCGCTGTGGAAAAACGGCGTAAATACCGTTGGGCGGTGCGGCGAAATCTTCTAAGACGCTGACCAATTTTCCTTCTGAAATCTCGGCCTCAACCTCCCACGTGCTGCGCCACGCAATCCCCCAACCGCGCAAACACCAGTCATGCAAAACCTGTCCATCGGAGCAATCTAGGGGCCCTGACGGTTTGAGGTACACCACTTCAAATCCGTCCGCCTTGGGTAACTTAAACGCCCAGCCCCGGGTTTGGGACGCGTCGCTGGACAAAGACAAGCAATCAAACCGCGCCAAATCGCTGGGCTGCTTGGGCACGCCGTGGCGGGCGAGGTAGTCGGGGGTGGCAACGCACAGACGCCGGTTATCGGCCAAGCGCACACTTACCAAGGACGAATCCGGCATGTCGCCTACGCGCACCGCGCAATCAAACCCTTCGCCAGCGATATCAACAACCCGGTCGCTTAAGTTTAAAGACACCGTGACATCAGGATGCAACGCATGAAACAGAGGCACCAGCGGCGCCACGTGACGGCGGCCGAACCCCCCGGGAGCGGTCATGCGCAAATGTCCACTGGCCTTGACTCCACCCGCACTCACGCTGGCCTCTGCGTTGGCCAAGTCGGCAAGCAATCGTTGGCAGTCTTCTAAAAATGCACTGCCTTCGTGGGTTAATGTGATGCGCCGTGTGGTTCGCATCAACAACTTAACCCCCAGCTGCTCCTCTAAACCGTCCAAGCGCCGTCCCATGATTGCGGGCGCTACACCTTCGGCCTTCGCAGCGGCTGTGAGACTGCCGCGTTGGGCAACCGATACAAAAGACTCCATTTGTTTGAACTTATCCATCCTTACTCCGGTGCCAGGACAATGCCCGCTTGAACCAAGTCATCCACTTCCTGTGCCGAGTAACCCAAGCTCTCCAAAAGCTCGCGTCCGTGCTCACCCAATTTGGGCGGGTTCAGCCGTAGGCCCGGGCGCTGGCCGTCTAGCGTGATCGGCAACAAGGGGCTTGCGGTCTCACGCCCATCAGGCAAGGTCATCGGGGCTAATCCACCAGTTGCAATCAAATGGGGGTCGGAAAACAAATCTTGAGGGTCGGTGATGGGCGCAAAAGGCAAACCGTTTTCCTCAAACACGGCCGCCAATGCTTTTGCGCTGTGGCCTGCCAGCCGCTCGCGCAGCAAAGGCATCATCCAATCTCTGGCCAATACCCGATCGTTGTTCGTTGTGAGTCTTGGATCAGCAAACCAATCGGCAAATCCAAAAGCTTCACAAAAAATCTTCCACTGCGAATCACCCACCACCGCTAAAAATATTTGCTCGCCCTCTAAAACACTAAACACGTCGTAAATTCCCCAAGGAGAAATACGCTCAGGCATGGGAGCTGCAGCCTTGCCCGTGACCGCGAACTGCAACATGTGTTGTGCCACTAAAAAAATATTGTTCTCAAAGAGCGCCGACTGCACTTCTTGGCCTTTGCCCGTTTGTTCGCGTTGCATCAAGGCCGCCATAGCGCCCATAGCCCCAAACAAGCCACCCATGATGTCGTTCACACTGCTCCCCGCTCGCAAGGGATCTCCCGGTCGGCCCGTCATATACGCCAGTCCGCCCATCATTTGCACCACCTCGTCCAAAGCGGTCCGGTGGTCATAGGGTCCGGGTAAAAAACCTTTGTGGCTGACATAAATTAGGCGAGGGTAAAGCTGTGACAACGCAGCGTAATCCAACCCGAGCTTTTGCATGGTGGAGGTCTTGAAGTTTTCACTGACAACGTCTGCGCTGGCAATCAAACGCATCACAACCTCGCGTCCTTTGGGGTTTTGCAAGTCCAGGGCGATGCTCTTTTTGTTGCGGTTAAACAAAGGGTAAAACCCCGCGCCGCTGCCTAACAAGCGCCGGGTGCTGTCGCCGCTCAAGGGTTCTACCTTGATAACCTCCGCGCCCAGGTCACCCAGCGCCATGCCGCAGGTCGGGCCCATCACCATGTGCGTGAACTCCACGACGCGAACGCCATTCAAGGGAAGTGGTTTCGGTATATTCATTTTTGTCACAAATGGATTCCAATTTACAAGCATAGTAACTGCTTAAGGTTGGAATACAGTACAAGCCTGAGACTGTATTCTTGTTTTTTGGAAAGACCCCCTATGGCTACCGCCCGCACTACCCTTCACCGCTTGCACGTTGCAACCGTATTGCAAACCTTTATTGACGCCAAGGTCTTGCCAGGAACCGGGATTTCTCCTGCACACTTTTGGCAGGGTTTTGATGCGTTAGTCGCTGATTTGGCACCCAAGAACATCGCGCTGTTAGCAGAACGCGATCGGCTCCAAACCGAGATGGACGCGTGGCATCAAGCCCACCCAGGCCCGATCAGCGATATGCCGGCCTACCAAGCTTTTTTAGAAAAAATTGGCTACTTGGTTCCTGTTCCGAAAAAGACCCGCATCACCACCTCCAAAGTGGATGCAGAACTGGCAGTGCAAGCTGGCCCGCAATTGGTCGTCCCGGTGCTGAACGCACGTTACGCACTCAACGCCGCCAACGCCCGCTGGGGTTCTTTGTACGACGCCTTGTACGGCACCGACGTGATTTCCGAAGACGACGGCGCTACCAAGGTGGGTCCCACTGGCAAGCCTTACAACCCCAAACGCGGGAAAAAGGTGATTGCCTATGCGCGTCATGTGTTAGATCGCACCGCTCCTTTGCGCAAGGGTTCGCACCTGCATGCGATTGGCTACCGCATCAAAGACGGAAAACTGTCCATCAAACTCAAAGACGGCAGCACCACCAGCTTGCTCAACGCCAGCCAGCTCGTCGGATTCCAAGGCGACGCTAAAGAGCCTTCTTCTGTTTTACTGCAACACAACGGATTGCACCTCGACCTGCGTATTGATCGCAACACCCCTATCGGCAAAACCGACGCGGCGGGCGTGTGTGATCTCGTCCTTGAATCAGCGCTCTCAACGATTTTGGACTTAGAAGACTCGGTCGCGGTAGTGGATGCACAAGACAAAGTTTTGGCTTACAGCAACTGGCTGGGCATTCTCAACGGCACCTTGACAGAAACGATCCACAAAGGCGGCAAAACCTTTACCCGTGGCCTAAATCCCGACCGCGTATACACCGGAGCAGACGGCAAGGCGGTCACTTTGCATGGCCGCTCGCTGATGTTTGTTCGCAACGTAGGCCACCTCATGACCAACCCGGCTATTACCTACACCGGCGCTGACGGAAAAACGCACGAGATTCCAGAAGGAATTTTGGACGCGGTTGTTACCACCACCATCGCTATGCATGACTTGCAACGCACCAAAAAAGATGCCATTCGCAACTCTCGCAAAGGCTCGGTGTACATCGTCAAGCCCAAAATGCACGGCCCTGCAGAAGTGGCGTTCGCCGACGAGCTGTTTGGGCGCGTAGAAAAAATGCTCGGCTTGCCTGCGAGCACCGTCAAGCTGGGCATCATGGATGAAGAACGCCGAACCAGCGTCAACCTGCAGGCCTGCATCTCAGCGGCCAGCAGCCGTGTTGCGTTCATTAACACTGGCTTTCTCGACCGCACAGGTGACGAGATGCATACCACCATGCGCGCTGGCCCCATGGTTCGCAAAGGCGATATGAAAAGCAGCGCGTGGATCCAAGCCTATGAGCGCAACAACGTTTTGGTCGGGCTGGCCTGCGGCCTGCGCGGAAAAGCGCAAATCGGTAAAGGCATGTGGGCGATGCCCGATTTAATGAAAGCAATGTTGGAGCAAAAAATTGGCCACCCCAAGGCTGGCGCCAACACCGCTTGGGTTCCCAGCCCCACCGGCGCCACATTGCACGCTTTGCATTACCACCAAGTGTTGGTCAGCGACGTGCAAAAGGAACTCGAAAAAATCGATGCCAAGAAAGAACGCGCAGCCTTGCTGAATGGCCTCTTAACTATTCCGGTGACCTCCACGCCCAACTGGAGCGATAAAGAAAAGCAGCAAGAATTGGATAACAACGCCCAAGGTATTTTGGGCTACGTGGTTCGCTGGGTCGACCAAGGTGTGGGGTGCTCCAAGGTGCCCGATATTCACAACGTCGGCCTGATGGAAGACCGCGCCACGCTGCGCATCAG
>JBAXOC010000117.1:0-5201 GCA_037133455.1 Comamonadaceae bacterium
GAAAGGAGCCAAACGTGAGCTGTCAATGAAACGGGGATTGGACAGCAAGGGCTCCAATGCCAAAGCGGCTGGGTTGAAACGCTCCAAATGCCCCACGGCCAACACGCAATGGTTTTCTTTGGCCAACCGAATCAATTCATCAGCCTGCTCCAGCGTGGTGGTCATGGGTTTTTCAACCAACACATGCACCCCCGCCCGCAAAAATTCTGCGCACACGTCGTAGTGACCCTGGGTGGGCACCACAATGCTGACCGCATCAACTTGACCGATCAGCGATCGGTAGTCCGTCAGGGCCGCACAGTTGAGCGGGGCTGCAACGGCATCAGCTTGATCTTGGCGGCTGTCGACCACCGCCACCAGCTGGCACTCGGGAATTTTGGCGTACTTTTGAGCATGAAATTTGCCCAGATAACCAACGCCAATCACGGCGCAACGCAACAGGGCCACAAGGCCCTCCTTTCATGTACGGGTCGGACAAAACGCCCGACCCTGAAGTTTTCAGTCCACCGAACGGCGACGCGAACGAACAATGCCAACCTTGGGTGACACACCCGCCAGAAAGTCCATCATCATGTCCACATCGGCCTGAACCTCGGGTTTGTCCTTGGCCATCTGCAAGATGCGGTCTTTTGCAGCCTCCAAAGTCAGGTTTTCTCGGTACAGCGCTTTGTACATGGCACGCACTGCTGTGATACGGGTCGGCGAATACCCCCGACGGCGCAAACCTTCCGCATTTACCGTTCGCGCAGATGCGGGTTGGCCTTGGCAAGTCACATAGGGCGGCAAGTCGGCAAACAGCAAGGTGCACATGGCGGTAAAGCTGTGTGCGCCCAAGCGCAGGAACTGGCGCACCACTGTAAAGCCCCCCAGGATGACCCAGTCCCCAACCACAACATGCCCCGCCAACTGCGAGTTGTTGGCAAAAATCGTGTGGCTGCCCACTTGGCAGTCGTGCGCCAAATGGACATAAGCCATGAACAAGTTGTCGTCGCCCACTTGGGTCACGCCGCCGCCATTGACGGTGCCCGCATTGAAGGTGCAAAACTCGCGGATGGTGTTGCCGTTGCCGATCACCAAACGGGTGGGTTCCCCGGCGTACTTTTTGTCCTGGGGTGCTGCACCCAATGAGGTGTAACTGTAGACGTGATTGTTCTGTCCGATGCTCGTGTAACCTTCAATCGTGCAATGTGAGCCAATCGTTGTTCCCGGACCCGCCTTGACGTTAGGGCCAATCACTGAATAAGGACCGACCGTGACCGATACATCTAATTGCGCACCCGGGTCAATCAAGGCAGTAGGATGAATAGCACTCACCATGGTTTTTATCCAACAGAGCGCATCGCGCAGGTTAATTCGGCTTCCACTGCCAGCTCGCCTTCAACACTTCCGCGGGCTTTGAACTTAAAAATTCCAGCCTTCATGCGCAGCAATTCCACATCCAAAATCAATTGATCACCAGGCTCAACAGGTCGTTTAAAACGAGCGCCGTCAATCCCTGCAAAGTAATACACCATGTCATCCGAAGGCGAAGTGTCGAGCGCATCAAAGGCTAACAAGGCAGCGGCTTGAGCTAAGGCTTCTAACATCAACACCCCCGGCATCACCGGACGATGAGGAAAGTGCCCCTCAAAAAAAGGCTCGTTCATCGTGACATTCTTGAGTGCTTTGATAGTTTTCCCTTTGTCCAGTTCCAACACGCGATCGACCAACAAGAAGGGATAGCGGTGGGGCAGCTGCTTGAGGATTTCGTGGATATTCATCATTTTTTAACTTCAAGCTCCAATTGTTTAATGCGATCACGCAGACGGTGTAATTGTTTCAAGGTTACCGCATTGCGTTCCCACGATGCGTTGTCATCAAGAGGGAAAAATCCGGTGTAATGGCCTGGCTTGCTGACCGACTTGCTTACGACAGTTGCCGCAGAAATATGAACGTGGTCAGCAATTTGTAGGTGACCTAAAACGATGGCTCCGCCGCCAATCGTGCACTGGGCGCCTATCGTAGCGCTGCCCGCAATACCGACACAGCCAGCAATCGCTGTGTTCTTGCCAATACGAACGTTGTGACCCACTTGGATCAGGTTGTCTAACTTAACGCCGTCTTCAATCACCGTATCTTGCAATGCACCACGGTCAATGCAGGTATTGGCTCCGATTTCTACATCGTCGCCAATGCGAACGTTGCCAAGCTGCTCAATCTTTTCCCAGCGATCTCCGTCGGGTGCAAATCCAAATCCATCGGCACCAATCACAACCCCGCTATGCAAGAGGCACCTATCGCCAACCACACAATTTTCTCCAACCGTGACGCGGGACTTCAACTCTGTCATCGCGCCAATCTGTGCGCCACGCTCAATGACGCACAAAGCGCCTACCCGTGCGGTGGGATGTACGCTGGCACCTGGCTCAATCACTGCGCTGGCGTGAATCAATGGGCGCTCGCTATCGTCTGGGGACGCACTGGCAAGAAGCGTCTTTCGCCACAGTTGCGTCACTTTGGCGAAGTACAAATAGGGTTGCTCGGAAACAATACAAGCACCCCGCAGAAGCGCTTCCTCCTTGAGTTGCGGGCCCACGATCACGCACGCGGCTTTGGAGTGCCGGAGTTGCTGCTGGTACCTGGGGTTGCTTACAAAACTTAACTGACTCGGGGTAGCCGCCTCAAGCGAGGCCAAGCCGTTAATCTGCAGATCGTTATCTGCATGCAACTCGCCCCCTAGCGCTTGGACAATGACCCCGAGGGAAAGTTCAGACACGCCAAGCCAAGGAACGCAATTTATTTTGCGCCCGAGTTAAGAATTTTGAGAACTTTTTCAGTGATGTCATGCTTGGTGTTGCTGTACACCACCTCTTGAATCACCAAGTCGTATTTTTCCGCATCAGCCACCACGCGCACAGCTTTGGTAGCCTTCTCGAGAACCTGTTGCAATTCTTCGTTGCGACGGCCATTCAAGTCTTCTTGGTATTCGCGTTGCTTGCGCTGGAAGTCCCGGTTCAGTTCGGCGAACTCTTTTTGACGGTTACTGCGCTGCGATTCGGTCATGGTGGGCGTATCGCGCTCAAACTTCTCGCTGAAAGTTTTCAAAGACGCCTGCAAATCACCAAGCTCTTTACCCCGACGAGAAAATTCTTGCTCAAGCTTAACTTGGGCTGCCTTGGCAATCGCCGACTCCGTCGTAATACGCTGGGTGTTGATGTAGCCAACTTTGGAGTCTTGGGCAAAGGCTATCGATCCCAAAGTGCTCAACGCGATGGCCAATAGTGCTAGTTTTTTTGAAATCATGATTAGAAAGAGGTTCCAATTTGAAATTGTAATGATTGCGTAATATCGCTGTCAAATTTCTTGACCGGGACAGCCCAAGCTAAGCGCAAAGGGCCGACGGGTGATATCCAGCTGATGCCTACACCTACGGATGAACGCATGTCGCCCAATTGGAAATCTTCATTGGATCCGTAGATACCCCCTAAGTCAAAAAATCCATACATCCGAAGCGTCCGGTCGTTGCCGCCGCCTGGCAAAGGTGCCAGCATTTCCGCATTGAAGGTGATCTTTTTGGCGCCACCGGTTTCGTTAGCTGCAATATTTAGGCGCTGGGCAGCGGTAGTCAGGCTACCTTGCTGAAAACCACGCACTGAGCCTAGACCACCTGAGTAGTAATTTTTCAACAAAGGGTAGGAAAGACCTCCCGTTCCAGTTCCCATAGCGATTTCACCGTTGAGCGCCAAGGTCACCTTTTTAGATAAAGGGAAGAATTGCTGGACTTGGGCCGTACCACGCACATACCGCAAATCACCTGCCATACTCCACTCGCCAGAGGTTTTTACTAGTCGACCAGAACTGGGGATCAGTCCGCTATCGCGCGTGTCGCGGGCCCAGCCAATGGTCAAAGGAAATGCTTGAGTGGTATATCCAAATTCAGTTGCGAAAGCTTTGTGGGCAGGGGGCAGCGGGGTTATGGTGGATGTACCTGGGACGATGGTAGTTTGCTCAATACCTCCTCCGAAAAACACTGTATCGCTGTCACTAAATGGGACGCCAAACCGCAAACTCGCACCCGATGTTTCTAGGGAGTAACTGTTTTCGTCGGTGTAGGGTTTTGTATTGCGTAAATACACATCAATGGTTCGCGAAACTCCATCGGCCGTGAAGTACGGGTCTGTGGTGTTGAAAACTACAGTCCGGTTGAGCTTACTGGTATTGAGTTCCACGCCCAACGAGTTTCCGCTGCCAAACGCATTGTCTTGTTTAAAGCCAAGCATCAATCCCAATCCGTCTGCGCTCGAGACACCTGCGCCCAAACTCAAACTTCCAGTGGGTTTTTCAGCCACTGTAATGGTCAGATCCACTTGGTCCGGGAAACCGGCAACCTCTTGGGTTTCAATCGATACTTCTTTGAAATACCCAAGCCGGTCAACCCGGTTGCGGGATTGACGAATTTTTTCTCCGTCATACCAAGCGGCTTCTAACTGGCGAAACTCTCGGCGAATCACTTCGTCACGTGTTCTGTCGTTACCGGCTACGTTGATTCGGCGCACATACACGCGACGAGACGGTTCAGCACGAATGGTGATTTCAACGCGGTTCGTTTTGCGATCGACAACAGTCACCGGTTCAGCAACCGCAAAGGCAAAGCCGAAGTTGGAATAAAAATCAGTAAACGCTTTGGTGGTTTGCGCAACATCTGTCGCGTTATAGGGTTCCCCTGCTTTGATACTGACCAAGGCTTGGAAATCGGCTTCCTTGTCTAGAAGATTACCAGCGAGTTTGACTTTGGACACCACAAAAAGCTCGCCCTCGGTAACATTAATGGTGATCGTGATGTCTTGTTTATTGGGAGAAATGGCGACTTGGGTGGAATCAACAGTGAACTCCAAATAGCCCCGGGAAAGGTAGTAAGAACGCAGCGTTTCCACATCCGCATTGAGCTTGCTGCGAACATAGCGATCTGACTTGGTATACCAACTCAACCAACCGCCAGTATCGGAGTCCATCTGCCCCCGCAAGGTGCTCTCGGAAAAGGCTTTGTTGCCTACAATTTTTAGTTCTTTAATCTTGGCAACGTCACCCTCAACCACGGCAAAACTCAGGTTAACCCGGTTGCGTTCAATCGGAGTGACCGTGGTCACGATCTGTGCGGCGTACATGCTTTTATTGATGTATTGGCGCTTGAGTTCTTGTTCAGCTTTGTCAGCCAAAGCTTT
>JBAXOC010000118.1:0-5159 GCA_037133455.1 Comamonadaceae bacterium
GACTCTGCTTCACCGGTGGCGCTGTTCACGATTGGAGCCGTATTGGCGCGCTCCAATATGTTGTCAGCCAGTGGCCACGCCCCGGCGGTTCCTTGGTCAAGCGTCTTGCCGGTTGCGGCCATTAAGTTGTTCGTTCACCCTTTGGTGGTGTTTGCTGTCGGATCGGCTGCGATTGCGTGGGGCGTGCCTATCGATGGTTTTGCTTTAACGGTGTTGGTGTTGGTGTCGGCCTTACCGAGCGCGAGCAATGTCTCGATGTTGGCCGAGCGTTTTGGGGCCGACAACGGCCGCATTGCCCGTATTATTTTGGTATCAACCGCTGCTGCGTTCTTTACGTTTGCAACAGCGGTGGTCTGGATGACCGGGCGTTGATAGAGTGGCTGGCTTAAATGGACAGTGGATCGACATCAATAGCCCAACGGATCAGGCCTTTGCTCTCGTCTTGCTTTCGGGTTGCATGCAAAACACTTTGCCAACCGTTTAAGAATCGCTGTAAAGCGCTGCGCGAGGGGCTTTCCACCAGCATTTGGGCGCGTTCTACGTTAGCAACCCGTTGAATGCTCATTGGCACCGCAGGGTAGAGCGTGATGTCCTGTAATGCATCTTCCCAGCCCGGCCACGCCACCATATCCGTATGGGCATTGGCGCTGGCAGCATTTAAAAAGGCCTGGGCCGTTTCTTGGCTGCGGGCGTCAGCACGAACCAAGGCTTGAAAACTAAACGGCGGTAACCCCGCTTGGGTCCGATCGTTCAATTGGCTTTGCGCAAACGTGGGGTAATCGTATTGTTTGAGAGCGGCGTACAAGGGGTGCGCGGGCTGAAAGGTTTGAATCCAGACTTCGCTGTTGTGGCCCAACGTCGCGTCACGCCCAGCGCGTCCAGCGGCTTGCATTAACAAACTAAAGAGCCGCTCGGGAGCGCGAAAGTCGCTCGAAAAAAGCGCGCCATCGGGGTTGACCGCAGCGACCAACGTGATGCGCCTAAAGTCATGCCCTTTGGCAATCATTTGGGTGCCTACCAATACGTCCACATCACCGGCATGAACGGCTGCGAGTTGGGTTTGCAAGGTGCCTTTCAGGCGCGTGGTGTCAGCATCAATTCGCGCCACCCGAACGGGTTCGCCCTCTGGAAATTGCGGGCTTTGCGTTCCAGGGCGACGAATGTCGGCTAGCAGCGCGGCTAAGTGCTCTTCAATTTGTTCCGTACCTTGGCCGATGGGTGAGATATCAAGGTTGCCGCACGTGGGGCAGGCCCTCGGGACGCGTTCTGTAAAACCGCAGTGGTGGCAGCGCAAGCTGCGGTCAATTTTGTGAAACACGCGAAACGCGCTGCAGTGCGGACACTCACTTTTCCAGCCGCAGTCGGCGCAATGCAAAACGGGGGCATACCCTCTGCGGTTCAAGAACACCATGCATTGTTCGCCGCGCAAGACCCGCTCTTTGATGGCCTCTAACAAAGGAATAGAAAACACGGCCTTGCGCGGCTGGTGGTTCATATCGACGCGGCGAATCAAGGGCAGTGCCTGCGCGTTGGCGCCAATGCGGCTAGGCATGTGCAAGCGCACAAAGCGCCCGCCCTCCGCGCTGGGGCGGCTTTGGTACCAGCTTTCAAGCGAAGGCGTGGCAGAACCTAGGATGACTTTGGCGTCTTCGAGCTTGCCGCGGTAAAGCGCCAGGTCGCGGGCGGAGTAACGCGCACCTTCGCCGCTTTTATAGCTGGGGTCGTGTTCTTCGTCGACCACAATCAATTGCAAGTGTGGCATCGAAGCAAAGATGGCCATGCGCGTTCCCAGCACAATTCGCGCTCGGCCTTCGTGGGCCGCAAGCCAAGCGTTTAAGCGCTGCGGGTTGGTCATGCCGCTATGCAGACTAACGACAGCCTGTTCTCCGTAAAGCGGGGCAAAACGCTCCTGAAAGCGACTCTCCAGTTGGGGTGTCAGGTTGATTTCTGGAACCATCACCAAGGCCTGCGCAAGCGGGTCACGCTCCAATAGCGTTTGGACGCATTGCAAATACACCTCGGTTTTGCCGCTACCGGTGGCCCCAAAAAGCAAAAAGGGCCCGGCTTGGCTTTCAATGTCACCAAGAACCTTGGCTTGTTCAGGACTGAGAACCGGCGCAGGGGTTTTGGGCGAATTTCTTTCTTCTGACGGCAACTTGGCTTTTTTCTCCTCTGCCCGTAGGCTGCGTTGGCGGCGTCGCTGCATTTGTTCGGGGGAGAGTTCGCGTAACTGCGGCGGCAGTGCCGCCAAGGCAACTTCGCCCAAAGCGCGCTGGTAGTACTGCGCTGAAAATCGGATTAATTGCTGCCATTGGCTGTTAAGTGGCGCGATCGTATCGATAACGCCCGCAATATCCCGAACTTTATCGGGCTGCAACTCGCCAGTGGCTTCTGTGGAATCACTCTGCCAGACTACGCCCAAGGTCTCCCGCTTGCCCAAAGGCACGCGAACCAAGGTACCGGCCGCTAAAGCTTCCGCACTTCGGTACGTCAACACCGGGCCTAGCCCGGCATGGACAGGCGTAGGGACTAAAACATGAAGCCATTCAGACATGGGGAAAGGGGTTAGGTCTCTTGTGGATAACTTTGTTGATAGAGTGGCAAGGTGTCAGCGTAGATGCGGTCAATACGAGGAAGTGAGAATTTGCTTAATAATTAGGCATATCAAAAAATCCATATAAATCATAGACTTATACCGTTCCTATTGGGCTACGCCCTGTATAAGTCGTTTTCGCAGGGAGATCAAAAAATACTTTAGTTGTGTGAATAACTATCCATTATGGTGCGCTCGGGATAAAAAAATGCGACTTGCATTCCCAGGAGATATAAAACCGTAAGACAGTTTTTATTACTTTAAGGAAATTTGTCAATTTATCGGCAAATCTTCTATCTAAATCTGTTTTGATGCGATTGGGCTTGTGTTGTGATGTGAACTATACAAAATGCCCCTAAGTCTTTGATTTTTATGGTTTTTAGTGGTTTTCAAGGTTTTCTGTGGATAACTTTGTTAATATCTCATGTCGACGGCTTAAAAAGCACGGAAAATAAGGGCTTTCGATAGGTTGCCCAGAAAATGTACAAAACATTACATCTATATAAATCAAGTACTTAGCATCGAAGTAGGTTTACAACAGGCTTTTTCCGAAGATTTCACCCGTTGATAAGGGGAAGCGAAAATTTTTGTGCACAAGTGCAAAAAAATGCGGTTGCAGTGCAACAAATCTGCTAGGGGTTTAAAGAGCGTGTTTTTAACGTTTTCACCAATTTATAGCCGCATTTGACGCGAATGCCAGTGAACGGCCTCCACCAAGGCAGAAACATGCTCAGGCGGCGTGTGTTGGTTAATTCCGTGTCCTAGGTTGAAGATGTGGGTAGGGCCGGTTCCTGGCCCTTGGTGCGGAGTGCCAAAGCTGTCAAGCACGCGGGCCACTTCGGTCGCAATATGGACGGGCGGGGCAAAAAGAACGTTGGGATCAATATTGCCTTGGAGTGCTTTGCCGGGGCCGTTAATTTCGCCACCGACTGCAGCGCGTGCTGTGCTGAGATTGACGGTCCAGTCCAAGCCCAAAACATCGCAGTCAAGTGTTTCCATGTCTTTTAACCACAAGCCGCCACCCTTGGTGAACACAATGCGGGGAATCACTTGGCCTTGGGGGCCATGGCGTTTGAGCTGGGCCAAAACCCGCGCCGTATAGGTCAAACTGAAAGATTGAAATGCGCCATCGGCCAATACGCCGCCCCAGCTGTCAAACACCATAACCGCTTGAGCGCCAGCATCGATTTGCGCATTCAAGTAGGCTGCAACCGAATCGGCATTGACAGCCAATATGCGGTGCATCAGGTCGGGGCGCGCGTACAACATGGTCTTGACCAAGCGGTAATCGTCCGACCCTGCACCTTCAACCATGTAGCAAGCCAGTGTCCACGGGCTGCCGGAAAAGCCAATCAATGGCACGCGTCCTTTGCCATCGGCTTGGGTCAGGGCTTTGCGAATGCTGCTTACTGCGTCAAACACATAGCGCAATTTTCCCATGTCGGGAACCTTGAGCTGGGCCACGGCCGCCTCATCGCGCACAGGGTTGGCAAAGCGAGGGCCTTCCCCTTGGGCGAAGCTCAGGCCCAGGCCCATGGCGTCTGGCACCGTCAAAATATCGCTGAACAAGATCGCGGCATCCAAGGGGAAACGTTCGAGGGGCTGCAGCGTCACCTCGGTGGCGTAATCGGGGTTGGTGGCAAGCCCCATGAAGCTGCCAGCCTTGGCGCGAGAAGCGCGGTATTCAGGAAGGTATCGCCCGGCTTGGCGCATCAGCCACAAAGGGGTGTAGGGCGTTGCGTGGCGCAAACACGCCTGCAAAAAAGTAGCGTTGTGCAAAGGGGAAAACGTAGCATCCAATGCGGATTCGCTGGGCGCAAGAGGTGTGGCGGGCAGTGTTGAAGTCATGCCAAGATTGTCGCAGCATGCAAACCCGACAGACTTACAAACGGGAAACGGCAGCCAGAAGGTCTTCTTCGCTGAGTATTTCCGACAACACCTTGACGGGTTGATTGGGCCCGTAAAGCGCATACACAGGAACGCCGCTGCGCCCTAACTCCGTCAACGCCTGCGTGATAGCCGGGTCGCGGCGGGTCCAATCCGCGCGCAGTAAAACCACGCCCTTGGCAGAAAAGGCAGACAGCACAGCCGCGTTGGAGAGGGTGGTTTGTTTGTTAAATTGGCAGGTGATACACCATGCGGCCGTGAAGTCCACGAAAACAGGGTGGTCCGAGGCTAAGGCATCTTCTACTTCTTTGACACTCCAGGGTTTCCAAATAGAAATGGAAGGCGCAGTTGCAGAGGAGTCAAGCTTGGATTCGGAGGATTGCAAGACCACCGGTCCGAAAGAGCGAAGCGCTAGCGTACTCAAAAGCACCGCAATGAAAGCAAACACCCATCGGCTTTTTCCGCTTAAACCAAGCGACCAACACAACAGGGCTAAACATAGCAAAAGCGCAACCAGAGAAGCGCCTGCATCGACCCCATTCAAGTGACCCAAAACCCAGACCAGCCACAACACAGTGGCTGCGATGGGAAAAGCCATAAAGTGGCGCAGTTGGTCCATCCAAGCGCCCGGTTTCGGTAGGCGATTAAGAAGACTCGGGACGCTGCTTAGCACCGCAAA
>JBAXOC010000119.1:0-5152 GCA_037133455.1 Comamonadaceae bacterium
GTTTTAGACGTATTGGCGGCGGCAATCCAGAAGGGCGAAGTCAGGAAATCACCCGGCGCTTTTCTATCGGCCCTTGTTCGACGCTACACGTCTGGGCAGTTCGACCCATCCCCCGGCAAGGAGGTTGCAGACCGCCGTAACGGGGTTGCAACAACAAAAACCCAATACGCCCATGGTGGACACGTCCCTTTCGACCTAAGCCGCCACAAACGCCCACAGATGCAGCAAAAGACGGAGCAGCAGCCATGATTAGCGTTTTGTTCGCCCGTTCCGATTCGATTTACAAGTGCCTCGATGATGTCGACGTTTGGGATATTGAGCGGGACGCATTGAATTATTCAGGCAATAACGCGGTAATCGCACACCCGCCTTGCAGGGCATGGGGCAAGCTTAAGCACTTCGCAAAGCCTAGGCCCGGGGAAAAGGAGCTTGCATTTTTTGCAGTGGATAGCGTCAGGAGAAACGGGGGTGTATTAGAGCATCCGTTGGGTTCTAGCTTGTGGAAAGAAGCCAATCTTCCAGCGGTAGGTAAAAGGGATAGTTTTGGCGGTTGGTCTTTTTGCGTTGATCAGTACTGGTTTGGTCATCGTGCAAGAAAATCGACCCTGCTTTATATCGTCGGCTGTGAGCCTGGTTATATTCCGATTTTCCCAATAAAGTTAGGCGTACCGTCTCACGTTGCGGCTTGGTCAAAAACAAAACACAAGGCTAAAAGGCCAGCGCTTAAACAAGCGGAGCGTGAGAAAACTCCCATTGAGTTTGCATTGTGGCTGTGTGCTTTGGCGAAAAAATGTCAGCGGGTAGATTTATGAGCACAAACGCCAAAGCCAAACCAAAACGCAAGCGCAGCGACGAATACCGAGCTTATTTCAAGAGTAAGACATGGCAGCGCAAGCGGGCTAAAGTGATCTTCCGGGATGGTGCGCAGTGTCGGGCTTGTGGCAGTCGACAAAACCTAGAGGTACACCACTTAACCTATGCACGGTTTACCGAGGAATGGCTTGAGGATTTGATTACGCTTTGCGAGGAATGCCATAAGGCCATCCACAAGAGTTTAAACGCAATTCGGAATCCTAAGCTGTGAGTAGGTTATAACCGCAGCAACTTGCGCAGATGTTTAAACGGTCTTATTTTGTCTGTGAGCAAGTCCGCGCCGCTCGGTTCCATGGAGGATAGCGGCATCAATTTAAAACTTAGAGGCATAGTTATGAAAACCAACGCAGCAGACACAAAACCCGAACAACTCGAAATTTTCGATATAAACCCGGCGATTAGAAACCTAGGCATTCTCGATATCCATTTATCAGGGGGTATGCTTAAGGGCAGTTTTGCGGCAGCGACAGAAGCCAACGACATCGCTTTACTAACCCCGGAACGATGGGCGGCAGCGTTCGCCGAGTACCTGATTAAAACCTGCAAGGGTGATCCTGATAAAGCCCATCGCGTAATTGATGATGCTTTTGAAGAATTGAAGAATATTCAGATTTTGGCGGTTGAAATTAAAAAAACCATGGATAATACCAATGTGACCAAACTTCATAACCGTAAAATAAAGGAGTAAACCGTGGAACATGATACCAGTGGTTTTAGTGATTTAGGCCAGTGCGGAGCTGCAATGCAAGAATGGGCCAAGTTCGGGCTAGAAGGGCTGGTAATTGGCGGGCTTATGTTTTTGCTAGGTCTGGTTTTGTATTGGCAAAAAGGCGAACGCGAGGGATGGCAGATAAGCATGGATGATCTAAATCAAACTATGCGCGAGATTTGCCTTTCTTTCAGCAAAAGAAGGCGACCGGTTGACCTTGATGATGGGAAATGAAATCGAAAAAGAACGGCGCAGCAAAAAGCAGCGGTTTGTTGGGGCTGGGCTTTGGGTCTCGTGTGTCGCCTATGCGGTTGAATCAATCGCAAAATACGGCCCATCAAGTTTAGGCATCGGGGCGGCATTACTAGCAATGGCTATCCTAATGCTGTCGCAAGAAATCCATGCACTCGTTATTATCTTTGGACACAGAAAAGGGGAAGGCAATGGCAAGTAAAGCGTTAAAAATCTGGGTTAAGCTAGAACGGCGGCTAGTGGCAATCGCTATCGCGGTCTGGCTTGAGCAGTCAATTCATGACCTGGTAGAGAGTTACCAATTCGGCAGGGCCGACCGCAGAAGGCGGCAACTACGCCGAGTCAACCGGCTACTTGACCACGGCGACCCATGGCACGACAAGGCGAGGGCTTAAGCAATGGTCAAAGTCAGAGGTCCGCTGATGAGCCTCGCGGCTTCCGGGGTTTGGGATGGTTCCATTGAGTTCAGATCAGGCAACGGCAAAACCATGGCGGCCGGCATCCGCAAGCGCAAGCCAGTGCGCAGCGCGGCCCAGTTGGCCCAGTCTGCCAAGTTCTCCCAGGCAATCGAAACTTGGCGCGGGCTTGATACTGGCACTCGACAAGCTTGGAAAACCGCAAGCCAACTCACCGGCCTAAACGGCTATCAGTTTTTCCTTGCCGAATATTCGGCGCAGCACATCAACCCCCCAGACTTGCCTATCGTGCCATGAGTAGAACCCTTAAAATCGGAACCTTGGAAGTGTGCGAAATTTGCTTAAAGGGCAAAAGCTTGGTCTACGATTTCAATAAGCGTTGTTTTCGGGCAAGGCATGTGCTAAACCTACCTAAAGCCATACGGAAAACGAAATACCAGAAGATTTACGAAAAGAAGGGGCGTGAGTACACCGGGGCATTGATCTCCGACGTTCAAGCGATTTATCAGCTACAGCAGTCCGAGCAGGAAACGGCATGATAGGAACACCTCGGGCCAACATCGAGTTTCTGACCGGGGACGCTTGGGCACCGCGCTACACGCAAGCCATCAACGCGGCAGAGTCATCAATTTTCCTGAGTATCTACATGATCTCCCATCATTGGAAATCAGACGCGGCCTATCAGCTTGATCTCATCGAAACCTTGCAACAGGCCGCATTGCGCGGAATCCGTTGCCGTGGGGTTGTAGATCAACCTAACGTGCAAGGCAGACGGGAGCCGTTCAACCGTAAGGCAGCAGAAGCCCTACAAGCGGCGGGATGGGTTATGCGGAAGATTCCCGACAAGACCACCCTACATGAAAAAGTAACCATCATTGACGGACGGATCGTCTTCGTTGGTTCGCACAATATCAGCCTAGCCTCGGCTTGCAGCAACATCGACACCAGCCTTGCCGTAGACTCAACAGCTTTGGCACAAGTGGCAACCCGGCATTTTTGGGAAACGTGGCGTAAGGCCGTCGCTTTGGGGGGTTAAGCATGGCAAAAATCGGTTTGATCGACGTTCCACCAAGCTTACAACGCGAGTTCGCCAGCCTCACAAGTTACACCCAGAAACACGGTAACGCGGGTAACGTGCTGACGCTTAACCGCTCTGTGGGTTCGGCAGAAACCGACGCGCCAGCCAAACCTCTAGCCGCTTTAGCCACCCAAGCGGCAACTTGGCTTCGCGACCAATGGAAGCCTTATACCCCTTCGCAGTTCTACACAGATCGGCGACAAGAAGTCATCGATGCAACATTCGACCCGGTTTACTGGCACGAATGCACCGTTTTGAGCGACCAGACCGCCTACAGCACTCCAGTTGTGGGCATCTACAATGGCAGCACAAACCCTCAGTATTTCGACAGCTTACGCCAGCCTACACGCTCGAAATGGACAAACGCAGCCCGCAAATACCCAACGCCAAGCGATGACGGCACAGAGTTAAACCCTGCCCCCGGCTGGTTTGGTCAAGTCCTCGATGGGAAATTTAGGGATAGCTCGCTGGCGCAAAGGCATGTGAATTTCTTGCTTCCGGTCACGTTTATCCGAAACGACCCGAGGCCATTGGCATTGCTCTTTACCGGCTCTATCTCGGCTAGTTCATCGTTCCGGGGTAATTCGGCATGGTTCCAGCTTTCCAGCAACAAGCAATGCCTTTCCCCCAGCATCAACCCCGGCTTAACCTTCTTTAAACCCATGGGCAATTGGTATAAGTACGACACCCGCCCCCTAAACCTCCAAGGTGACAACCCCAGCGGATGGGAGCATACCGAAACGGTTTCACTGGTACGCAATGCGCGAAGTAAGCTTAAAGGCGCGTTTGAGGGATGGGAGACCACGCTACTGGTTAAAATCATCATCCCGCCGTCAAACGGCTACCTATTCAGCCGCAATGACAGCATATTAGTTCGGCACAGGGTAAATGCTCGGCTGTTCTTGGGGCTTGGGCCAAATGGTTAAAGTAATCCGCCCGCTGTTCGCAGACACAGCCACCGGCAGCGTTAAGGGCTTAGGTTCGTTCCGCATGGGCCAGCACGGGCCGGAACTCATCAAAGCGGGCGGCGGTGGCGGTAAGCAACCCGAACGCCAGAAACGGCTAAAACAGTGCTTTGCAGAGGCAAAAGCCGCCCACGCGGCAAGCCCGACCGAGACCGTAAAGCGTCAGGGAGCTTTTGTGCAAATCCACACAACCAGATGGGCGGCCTTTTGGCGGCAATGGCTCATAGATCACCCAGAGTGCAAAGCATGACCAAGCCACTACACGAACTAAGCACACTGGTTACCGGAAAACTCACCAAGCCGGGAGCAGAACCTACCGGCGAGCCGATCAAACTGGTTTACCAGCGGGTTGCAAAGAACAAAGGCAATCTTGGGAATATCGGCAAGTACGGTTACCAGTTGCGCCGCGAAACGCCAAGGAATGACCGCAAGTCTCCCAAGCAACTATCGGGGAGGGAGAAACTAAAAGCCGCAACCCAAGCATGGCAAAACTTAAGCATGTCAGAGCGGGAAACATGGAAAACAAAGGCCAGCCGCTTACATATAACAGGCTACAACTTGTTTTGTAGTCAGCACATGAGAGGGGAGATAAGCATCAATGGTTAGGACAAAAGGTCCACTCAGCAGCGGTGCAGTTTCTGGTAACTTTGACGGGTTTATGCAATTCCGCACCAAGAACGGCAAGACGCACGTTCACGCCGCCCCTAACCCAAAGCAGATCAACCAAGGGCCGGCCAGCGAAGCGCAAGGCACGGTAAGAGCGGCATACGCCCAACTGGCAGCGACTTGGAAAGCCATGGACGAAGCCGAGAAAAACATCTATCGCAAGCAAGCCGACGCTCTCAGGTCAGGGGCAACC
>JBAXOC010000120.1:0-5144 GCA_037133455.1 Comamonadaceae bacterium
GCGCCCACTTTGAGCCGTTGGCTGAGTTTGGCAATCAAGGGCGACTGAATCAGACGGCGTTTGTTGTGTTTGGTTTTATGCCACGGATCAGGAAAAAAAATGTGCGCACCGTCTAGGGACTGCAGGGGAATCATGTGGTCAATGACTTCGACGGCGTCGTGGGCACAGATTCGGATGTTGTGTAAGTCTTGCTCGCCAATGCGTTTAAGCAAAGCGCCCACGCCGGGTTCATGAACCTCGCAACATAAAAATCGGGTGTCGGGCATCACAGCGGCAATGTGCGCTGTTGCTTCACCCATGCCAAACCCGATTTCCAAAACCAAAGGCGCGTTGGCAAGGTGCGCGTTGTCTTTATCGTTGGAAAATGCCGCGGCTAAGTCGAGTGCGTGCTTTTGGTAGGGTACCAAAAATTGCGGCCCTAAGTCTTCAAACGCTTTGGCTTGGCCGGTCGTGGTTCTCCCTGCGCGTTTGACAAAGCTTTTGATTGTTCGCATGAAGGGCTTATGAACATGCTTGTCTTCGGGCTTGTCTTCGGGTGAGTCAGCATTCAATATGGAAACGGGGGGAGAAAGGGGTGAAGGGTGCGGCATAGGTAAAAGCAGCTGCGGTTTGCAAGCGTTGGGAGTGGGCTGATTTTAGGCTTTTGAAAATGGCCACTGTTGTGTCCAAGCCAGCAAGGCCTCCGCAACACTGCCTTCGCACGGGGCTAAACCTAAAACGGGGGCCGCATGGTTTAAGGTTTGCAATGGGTTTGTGATGTCTAACGCAGTCGCGCCGTTTTGCTTCGATAACTTTTCGCCGTTAGGGCCTAAGACTAACGGGGCGTGCAAGTACTGTGGGGTCGGAACGTTGAGGCAGCCTTGTAGCCAAATTTGTCGCGCTGTGTTGTCTGCGAGGTCTTCCCCGCGAACCACATGGCTGATGCCTTGTTCGGCGTCGTCAACCACTACTGCCAATTGGTAGGTAAAGCATTCGTCAGCGCGTTGAACCACAAAGTCACCCACCGCTGTTTCGATGTCTTGGCTTTGTGCTCCTAAGCGCCGGTCATGCCAGTCAACTTGCGCGCTGCGATGGTCAAGCGAGGTTCTAATGCGCCACGCGAAAGGGCTTTTGACATGGGCTGCGTTTCTGCATGTTCCCGGATACACGAGGTCGCTATTGCGCGGGCGTTGTGCCCCGAGCGCAGTCCACGTATCAGCGATGTCTTTGCGAGAGCAAGCGCAGGGATAAACCATGCTTGCGGCCTGTAACTGGGTGAGTGCGCTTTGGTACAAATCAGTGCGTTGGCTTTGCCATGTGGGCGGCGCATCAGGATACAAACCACAGCTTGTCAATTGGTGAAGAATGGTTTGGTCTGTGCCCGGGACGGTGCGGGGGGTGTCTACATCTTCAATCCGAACCAACCACGCGCCCGCGTGGGCTCGCGCATCCAACCAACTCGCAAGCGCTGCAACCAAGGAGCCTGCATGCAAAGGGCCCGTAGGCGAGGGGGCAAAGCGTCCGACGTAGCGGCTCACGCGCAGCGGTGATTCACAATTAGCCGATGGCAAGCGCCATTTCCAAACCGGAAATAAACGCGTCCTCTACCCGGTGGCCTAAACACCAATCGCCACACACGCCCAAGCCTGATTTGGTATTTATCAGGTGACTTTTTCCCAAGGCTTTTTCTGTTTTAGCGTACAACCAACGGTGGGAGTCAACAAAGGAGGGTACGGCTCGAATTCCAGTGACCTCAGAAAAAGCTTTGAGTAACTTGGCTTCTACGCGGGCGTTGTCGTCTTGTAAATGTTCTTGAGACCAGGCCGAACTGGCTTGAACCGTCCAACGCTCAATCAAGCCACGGCCCGGCTTGCTGGATTCTCGGGCTAACCAAGCAATGCGGTGGTGGGTGCTGCGTGCTGCGTTCCATTGGGGGCCTAAAGAGGTAAGGCCCGGCTGGACGGCTTGGGGAAATGCCAACATCATTGTCCAGCAGGGTGCGACCGCGACGCTCTCAATTTGCTCAAGCGTTCCCGCACTGAAGTTTTTTGAAGAGGGCGCAGTGTGCAACAAGACCTGGGCTTGGGGGCTGGGAATGGCTAAAACCACAGCATCAAACCCGCCCATGACGTGGACGCTGTCGTCAGCGCCCGTGGTTCGCAGTTGCCATTGTTTCGGATTGAGCGCGTCAGTCTCCAAATGGGTGACCCGGGTTTCGTGAATCAGGTTGGAGGCCAATGGCTCGGCCCATGCCTTCACTAACGCGTTCATACCCGGCGTGGCAACCCAATGGGGTTCGCGCGATGGCAAAGCGGCAGATGCAATGCGCCCGTGTTCATCAAGAACACGCACCATATTGGCACTCCAAGGTTTGCAGGCTTTGGGCGTGGTTTGAAGCGCTTTGACAAAGCGCACATCACGCACCGTAAAGTACTGCGCGCCGTGGTCAAAGGTTCCGTAAGGGCTATTTCGGGCTGACATGCGTCCGCCCACCCCCCGGCTTTTTTCAAACACCGTCACCCGATGTCCCGCCTGAACAAGCGTTCTGGCACAGGTAACAGCCGCCATGCCTGCGCCCACGATGGCGATATTTTTGCTTGGTTTTGTCATGCGTCTATTCTCCTGAAATGGTGTTTGTGAGGCTGACTGTACACCCGTGCGCACGGATTTAGTTGCTGTGGTGGCGCTCAAGCAGGGCGGTTCGGGTTGCAGGGCTTTCTAATTGGGCGAGCCACCACTGCAATGCGCGGCCTTGGGCGTTACTTTTGCCGCCCCGCCAAGCGTAGTGAATCGTAAATTGTCGAATTGCGCGTTCGGTTTTTTTAACGACCAAGTGCCCTGCGGTGATGTAAGGGGCCGCCATCGCCAAAGGCAAGTTTCCCCCGCCTAATCCGCGCAGCTGGGCGTCTAGCTTGGCCTGCATGCTGCCTACCGTAAATACATCTTGCCCGTGGAGTAAACCCAAAGTCAAGCCCACGCCCCGCTGCACCGAATCAGAAACCGCAACCGCACGGTGCTGTTGCAATGTGCTGTCACTTAAAGGCTCGGGGGCGTGCGCCAAAGGGTGGTGCGGGGCAACGGCATACACGAACGCAGCGGTGCCAATGGGTTTGAGATGCACGTCGGCATGGGCTGATGCATCTGCGCCTACGCCGATGGCTAAATCGGCTTGCCCCAAGGTCAGGGCTTCAAACGTTCCTGAAAGCGTTTCTTCGCGCAGGCGCAAGCGGGTTGGGGCGGATTGCTGGAAAAAACTCTCGCACAATTCCAAGACCGTTGCTCGGGAAATGATCGCGTCAACCGCCACGGTGAATTCCGATTCCCAGCCCGTCGCTACCCGCTTTACTCGGTTGGCTACCGCGTCAATGTCTTTCAGTAAGCGCTTGCCTTCGCGCAACAATTCCGCGCCAGCTTCGGTAAGTTTGGCTTGGCGAGAGCTGCGGTCGTAAAGCAAAACGTCTAAGGCGTCTTCAAGTTGCCGGATGCGGTAAGTCAAAGTACTCGGAACCAAGCCCAAAGCCCGGGCCGCCCCGGCAAAACTGCCAGTTGCCTCGATGGTTTGGAGCATTGCGAAGGTATCGGGAGTTAATAATTCTTGAGCGGATTGCATGAGAATAGCTTTTGAGTTGAATTAAATTGAATGATGCCATCAATTTTGATGGACGGTTTGCTTTTCTTTTAAGGCTACATTCGTTCCTATGTTGAATTTACGCACCTCCTCTGAACGCGGCTTCGCCGACCACGGCTGGCTCAAATCCTTTCACAGCTTTTCGTTTGCTGGGTATTACGACCCCCAGTTCATGGGCTGGGGAAATTTGCGGGTGGTGAACGAAGACCGCATTGCCCCAGGAACCGGCTTTGGCACCCACGGCCACCGCGATATGGAAATTATTAGCTACGTCTTGTCTGGCGAACTGGCGCACAAAGACAGCATGGGCAATGTCAAAGGCATTCCGCCGGGTGATGTTCAGCGCATGAGCGCAGGCAGCGGAGTCCAGCACAGCGAGTTCAACCACGCAGAGGGCGCGCAAACGCACTTTCTCCAAATTTGGATTGAGCCCAATGTGCGGGGCATCGAACCCAGCTACGAGCAAAAAACGTTTACCACCCCCGAAAAATCCGGTGTCTTGCGTTTGGTCGCTTCGCCCACGGGAGACAACGGCGCAGTCCTTATCCATGCCGATGCCCGCATGTACAGCGGTTTGTTTGCTACCGACCAAACCGCAAGTCTTTCCCTTGATGCCCACCGCAAAGCGTATGTCCAAGTTTTGCGTGGCGCGCTGAGTGTCAATGGCTTAGCGATCACAACCGGTGACGCTTTGTTGATTGAAGATGAAACCCAACTTACTTTTTCACATGGCCAAGACGCCGAAGTCTTGGTCTTTGATCTGGCCCCTTAATTTTTAACCCTTGAAGAAAGATAACTATGTTTGATAAATCCCACAACCTGTTTGCCCTGATCGCCCGCGTCTTGATGGCTGCGCTGTTTTTACCTGCAGGCATCTCCAAAATTGCGGGCTTCGCTGGAACCGTCGGCTACATCGGTTCAGTGGGCTTGCCCATGCCTGAACTCGGCGCAGCGATCGCCGTGGTCGTTGAAGTCGGCGGTGCGTTGGCCCTCTTGCTCGGTTTTCATACCCGTTGGGCTGCGTTGCTGATGGCACTTTTTACCGTAGTTGCCGGTGTGTTTTTCCACGCGTTTTGGAACGTCGCGCCTGAAGCCATGCAGATGCAACAAATCATGTTCATGAAGAACATCGCGATTGCCGGCGGCTTACTTGCGCTCACCGCGTTTGGCGCAGGCAGCATCAGCCTTGACGCTCGCAAATCTTAATTAAACCTAATCCACCCTCATTTTTACTTGGAGTTTTCATGACCAAATCAGTTGTTATTTACCATTCTGGCTACGGCCACACCCAACGCATTGCGCAATCGGTTGCTGAGGGTGCCAACGCCCAACTCATCGCGATTGATGCCGACGGAAATATCACCGAATCCGACTGGGCTGCGTTAGACGCTGCCGACGCGATTCTGATGGGCTCACCCACCTACATGGGCTCCGTGTCTTGGCAGTTCAAGAAGTTTGCCGACGCATCGTCCAAGCAATGGATGAGCGGCGCATGGAAAGACAAAGTGGCTGGCGGCTTCACCATCTCTTCCAACTT
>JBAXOC010000121.1:0-5143 GCA_037133455.1 Comamonadaceae bacterium
ATAAACGGAGTGATGATCGTGGCTTGGTTCGCACGGGCATAGACTTTGGCCGCACCGAGCATGGTGTCATCAAAGGTCATCGGTGAGTTGGCATTGATCAGGCTGATACAGACTGTTTTAGGTTTGCCGGTCAAGGGGTCATTGAAGTTGTCGCCAAACAAAGCGCGTGCCATCTCCACTGTATCGTGCGCCCGCTCGGGGTGGGTGACCGAACCCATGAAAGGTTTGTCGCTGTACTTCATGTGGGCATAAACCATGTCGAAGTGGCGCTTATTCACGGGTAAATCAACCGGCTCGCAAATGGTTCCGCCCGAGTGGTGCAGTGAGGTGGCGGTGTACGCCAGTTTGACAAAATTCTGAAAGTCTTCAATCGTGGCGTAACGGCGGCCTTTGTCGAGGTCGCGTACAAAAGGCGATCCGTACGCAGGCGCAAAAACCGTGTTCTTGCCGCCAATGACGACATTGTTCGCTGGATTGCGTGCATGTTGGATAAATTCTCGGGGGGCGCTGGCTTGCACAATGCTGCGGCACATACCGCGCGGAAAGCGAACGCGCTCGCCTTTGATATCGGCGCCCGCTTTGCGCCAAATATCGAGCGCCTCGGCGTCATCACGAAATTCAATACCGACTTCTTCCAAAATGATTTCGGCATTGCGCTCGATGATTTGCAGGCCTTCTTCGTCAAGCACTTCGTAGTACGGAATCTTGCGCGTGATGTAGGGAACTGAGTGACCGGTGCGCGCCGCGCGTGCCGCGCGCTTGGCTTCTCGACCTCCAGAGGTGCGGCGGTTGCGCGGGGCTGTGGTCGGGTCTTGCGCTTCTAGAATGCTTGTGTCAGTGGTCATTTTTTAACTCCATACGCCGTTTTGATGCAGGACATGCTGCCGTGGTTCGTCAGTATCGGCAAGGCCATGCACCAGCCATGGTACTTTTGCGACGCCGACTTTCCTGCAAACGCCATGCCTTCAGGTGCAAGTTGAACAAAAGCCACCATGTCGCAAACAGGTTTATCTCAGTCGTTTGTCAGGGTTTAAACGGAGGCGTTGCCGCATAGCATGCAGCCCCATGAGGCAGAAGCCCAAAGGGATTTAACCATGGTTGCAAAAATTATCGACGGCCACGCCGTTTCACGCAAAGTCAGGCAAGAGTGTCGGGAACTGTCGGACGCGTTAAGAGAGCAAGGCGTTCAACCCGGTTTGGCAGTCATTATTGTGGGAGACAACCCTGCGTCAAAGGTGTATGTCGCTAACAAAATCAAAGCCTGTACTGAGGTGGGTTTGCAGTCCAAAGTCTATGCGTTTGACGCCAATACGCCCGATACGGTGGTTGAGGCTGAAATTGAACGACTGAATCTAGACCCTGCGGTCCACGGTATTTTGGTGCAGCTGCCGCTGCCGTCGCATTTTGATGCCCGTCGGGTTTTAGGAAAAATTTCGAGCGACAAAGATGTCGACGGATTTCACCTTTACAACGTCGGCGCACTGGTTTTGGGAGATACCGTTTTCCCACCGTGCACGCCTTATGGCGTTCAGAAAATGCTGGAGTACGAGAACATCCCCGTGGAGGGTCAAAACGTGGTGGTGGTGGGCGCGAGCAATATCGTTGGTAAGCCCATGGCATTGATGTTGATGCAAAAGGACGCGACCGTCTGTATTTGCCATGCCAAAACCCGGGACCTCGCGCAGTTCACCATTCTTGCGGATATTTTGGTCGTGGCGGCGGGCCGTCCCAACCTTATTCTTCCCCAGATGGTGCGCACGGGCGCGGTGGTGATTGACGTAGGAATCAACCGCCTGCCCGATGGCAGATTGGTAGGCGACGTAGACTTTGAAGGCGTTCGACAAAAAGCCTCCTACATCACGCCCGTCCCAGGGGGCGTGGGCCCCATGACAGTGACGATGTTGGTCCATAACACGGTACAGTCTGCCCAACGCCATGCCGCCGCGCGGGGAATCGACGTGTCGCTCAAGCATCTAGCCACGTCGTAAAGCGAACATTCAAAACCATTGGGCGTTGCCCACAATCAAGCATCGGTGTCAGAGCTTTCGAGCACCCGCTTCAACTTATCAAAGATGAACCATGTCACTCAGCGTTTTTGACCTTTTTAAAATTGGGATTGGCCCCTCTTCCTCTCACACCGTCGGCCCCATGAAGGCGGCGGCAATGTTCGCCCGCGCGCTAGAAGCGGACGGCCAAATCGCAAAAACAGAACGGGTGGAAGTGCGTCTGTACGGCTCTTTAGGCGCAACCGGCAAAGGCCACGGAACCGATACGGCTGTGATGTTGGGCTTACAAGGCTTGATGCCTGACACGATTGATCCTGACACCATTGACGCTAGCCTCAAAGTTATCCGAACGGGTAAAACTTTACAACTTAATGCCAGCAAGTCGATTGCGTTTAGCGAAAAAACAGACGTGCTTTTCCTGCGCCGGGAGACTTTGTCTTACCACCCCAATGGCGTGAAGTTCATGGCCTTTGCCGCAGACGGAGCCTTGATCCAAGAGCGTCGCTATTTCTCTGTGGGTGGTGGGTTTGTGGTCTCGCAAGAAGTTGCAGATGCACAAAACGCCGCTACCGGCAGCGTCCCCGTCGTAGTTCCTGACCCTACCCAGGTGCGATTTCCCTTTCACAGCGGCGATGAGCTACTGGCCATTAACGAGGCCACAGGTTTGTCGATTGCAGAGATCATGCGCGCTAATGAGCTCGCGTGGCGCAGCGATGCTGAAGTGAACGCCGGGCTGGACAGCATTTGGGACGCCATGAAAGCCTGTGTGGAACGGGGCTGTAGAACCGAAGGCCATTTGCCAGGGAATTTAATGGTCAAGCGCCGAGCTGCTGAGTTACACCGTTCACTCAGCAGCCGTCCGGAGCAATCACTGAAAGACCAACTCACCATTTTGGATTTTCTAAATGTGTATGCGATGGCGGTCAATGAAGAAAACGCCGCAGGCGGTCGCGTAGTTACCGCGCCAACCAATGGCGCTGCGGGAATCGTTCCAGCGGTGATGCATTATTACGACCGGTTCTGCGCCGGTGCCAACCAAGAGGGCATCCGCAATTTCCTTTTAACGGCGGGTGCGATAGGGTTGTTGTACAAAGAAAATGCTTCTATCAGTGGCGCCGAGGTGGGCTGCCAAGGCGAGGTGGGCGTGGCTTGTTCGATGGCGGCCGCTGGTTTGGCTGCCGTCATGGGCGGGAGCGCTAGGCAAGTTGAAAATGCAGCTGAAATCGGCATGGAACACAACCTCGGACTGACCTGTGATCCAGTGGGCGGAAGGGTACAAATCCCTTGTATCGAACGCAATGCCATGGGCTCCGTGAAGGCGCTGAATGCTGCGCGCATGGCTTTGCGCGGGGATGGCACCCATTTCGTATCGCTAGACCAAGTCATTAAAACCATGCGCGACACCGGTCGCGACATGATGACAAAATACAAAGAAACGAGCCGCGGCGGGTTGGCCGTGAACGTGATCGAATGTTGAACCTGATCGGGATCTAAAGTGAGTCATTTTTCAGTCTTTGCGCTTGCGCGCAATGCCATGTCGTACCACGAAAATTGGCAAAAACAGTGGCGCAGTCCTGCGCCCAAGAGCCATTACGACGCCATCATCGTCGGCGGTGGCGGCCACGGTTTGGCAACCGCTTACTACTTGGCCAAAGAGCACGGCATGCGCAATATTGCGGTGGTCGAGCGGGGCTGGTTGGGCGGCGGTAACACGGCCCGTAATACAACCATTGTTCGCTCTAACTACCTCTGGGATGATGCAACCCACTTGTATGAAAAAGCCTTGCAATTGTGGGAAGGTCTTTCGCAAGACCTGAACTACAACACCATGTTCAGCCAACGAGGTGTGATGAACGTCGGCCACTCGCACCAAGACATGCGCGATATCAACCGTCGGGTCAACGCCAACCGCTTAAACGGTGTGGACGGCGTGGTGCTTAGCCCCGAAGAAATCAAGGCCATGGTGCCTATCATGAATACGTCCTCGAGTTTGCGCTACCCAGTGATGGGCGCTTCATTTCAGCCCCGTGCTGGCGTGGCGCGGCACGATGCGATTGCCTGGGGATTTGCCCGTGCGGCGGATCGCTTGGGGGTCGACATCATCCAAAACTGCGAGGTCATTGGTATCCAACGCGAGGGCGACCAAGTCGTTGGGATTGAGACCACCCGCGGAACGATCAAGAGCCCCAAAATCGGTGTGGTTGCGGCAGGACACAGTTCTGTGATTGCTGACATGGCGGGTATTCGCTTACCGCTTGAAAGCCATCCGCTGCAAGCCTTGGTCTCTGAGCCTATGAAGCCTATTCTTCATACCGTGGTGATGTCTAACGCCATTCACGCCTACGCCAGCCAGTCTGACAAAGGTGATTTGGTGATTGGTGCTGGCATTGACTCCTATGTGGGTTACGGTCAGCGCGGCAGCTTCCCTGTGATTGAGCACACTTTGCAGGCCATTTGCGAACTTTTCCCCATCTTCCGCCGGGTCCGCATGAACCGCCAATGGGGTGGCATTGTGGATGTCGCGCCCGATGCGTGTCCTATTATTTCTAAAACGCATATCAAAGGCTTGTACTTCAATTGCGGTTGGGGCACGGGCGGCTTTAAGGCCACCCCAGGCTCAGGCTGGGTCATGGCGCACACCATTGCCCAAGACCGACCGCACGCTCTGAACGCGGCGTTTGACTTGAATCGTTTTACGTCGGGTCATTTGATCGACGAGCACGGCGCCGCTGGCGTTGCGCACTAACCCCCTGGATTTGAAGAGCACCCATGCTAAAAATTACCTGCCCTTGGTGTGGTCCCCGCGCTGAAAGTGAATTCAGTTGCGGTGGCGAAGCCCATATCGCGCGTCCCCTTGATACCGATGCACTGAGCGACGCCCAGTGGGGAGACTATTTGTTCATGCGCAAAAACCCCAAAGGCTTGCACCGCGAACAGTGGTTCCACGCGTCCGGTTGCCGGCGTTGGTTTAACGCCGAGCGCCACACCGTGTCGTACGCATTTACCAAGTTTTACAAGCCCGGGGAAGACCCGAATTCGGTGTCAGCTTTAGGAGGTGTGCAGTGAGCGGTAACCGTATTCCCGCTAAGGGCGAGCGCATTGACCGCGCGAAAACCATTCGCTTCCAATTCAATGGC
>JBAXOC010000122.1:0-5142 GCA_037133455.1 Comamonadaceae bacterium
AGCGGCGGCCGATGTGGGTATGGCCATGGCCAATGGGGGTGGCGCTAGCGCGGACGTCGCCATGCAGGCTGCGGGCATTACGTTGATGCGGGGTGACCCACGGTTGGTGTCGGCGGCGCTGGATATTTCCAGCAGAACAGTTGCCAAAATTCGACAAAATTTATTCTGGGCTTTTTTCTACAACGCAGCGGGCATTCCACTGGCGGCTCTGGGTTATCTCAATCCGGTGTTGGCCGGTAGCGCGATGGCGCTCAGCTCCGTCAGCGTGATGGCGAATGCTTTGTTGTTAAAGCGCTGGAAGCGTTCCTACACTGTATAAGTTTTTTGATGCAAACATCATCTGTGCATTGGATCCGATTGGCTTTGGCGTTGTCCGTGGGGGCCGCTATTTCTCTGGGCGTTACGCGCTTTGCCTATGGCCTGCTGCTGCCTGCCATGCGCGATGATTTAGGTTGGTCTTACACACTTGCTGGGGCGATGAACACCGCCAATGCGGTCGGATACCTTATCGGCGCGCTTGCTACCCCGCGCTTATTGCACCGCGGCGGCCCCTCTGTTTTATTGTGGTCGGGCTCTTTGCTTGCCGCACTTTTTATGGGTTTGAGTGGTTTTTTTACCGATGCGAATGTGTTGCTCTTGCAGCGCTTGTTGGCCGGTGTGGCCAGTGCGGTGGTGTTTGTTGCTGGCGGCTTAATGGCTGCACGCTTGGGCGCCCGTGCGCCTGCGCAAGCCGGCTTGCTTTTAGGTTTGTATTACGGCGGAACGGGTTTGGGGATTGCGTTGTCTGCGGTTCTTGTGCCTTGGGTGCTGGAGTTGGCGCAAACGCAATTGCATGGTTGGCGCTTTGCGTGGTGGGCCTTGGCTGGTGTTTGCATAGCCGGAACCCTTTTGCTGCGATGGCCTGCGCGTGTGATGGCGCAGTGGGATGTGCCCGCACAAGTGCAGAGTCAAGAACGCAGTTCTTTCTCTTGGAAACCTTTTAGCTTTGCTTTGTCCGGGTACGGCATGTTCGGTGTGGGTTATATCGGCTATATGACGTTTGTCGTCGCTCTTTTGCGTAACCAAGGCGCAAGTCCTTTGGCTGTGATGGTTTTTTACGGTTTGCTTGGAGTTGCTGTCATGGCCTCTTCGCGTATCTGGGCTGGTTTGTTAGATCGCCACCACGGCGGCGGTGCCATGGCCTTGCTCAACGGCCTATTGGGCGTGGCCATTGTTTTACCTGCTCTAACGCAAAACTTTTTGCTCCTTTTGATCTCAGGCGCTTTGTTTGGCGGTGTGTTTTTATCGATTGTTGCGTCAACTACCGCTTTGGTTCGCCACAATTTACCGCAGAGTGCGTGGGCTAAAGGCATTAGCGCATTCACGATTGTGTTTGCTGCGGGTCAAATAGTGGGGCCCACGATGGTAGGTTGGATTGCGGACGGCGAGGGCGGCCTTGAGCGCGGATTGCTCGTCTCCGCGCTTGCGCTTTGGTTAGGAAGCGCGTTGGCCTGGCGTCAAAAACCGCTCACCTCTCGAGGGCTTTAACGCCTAAATTACCTTATCCGTTTGCGCGCATCATCGCTGCTGCTTTTTCTGCAATCATGATGGTCGGAGCCGTCGTGTTTCCGCCCGTGAGGGTCGGCATGATGGAGGTGTCTACAACGCGCAAACCTAGGACGCCGTGCACCTTCAGTTCTGCATCAACGACCGCCATGGGGTCGCTATGTGGCCCCATTTTGCAGGTACCGCAAGGATGGTATTCCGTGTCTGAGTTATCGCGCAGGAATTGCTCAATTTGTTTAGGATTGTTTCGCTCCACCGGGTAGAGCATCTCTCCGCGGCAGCCATCAAGTGCGGGCGCATTCAAAATGTCGAGACCGATTTGTGTGCCTTTGACTAAGGTCGCTAAATCATCGGGGTGTTGAAAAAAGCCAGGGTCAATCAGCGGGGCATCGTCGGCTTTCTTGCTTTGCAGCGTGACTGAGCCTCTGCTTTTGGGCCGGCACAAGGTCACGTGCAAGGTATATCCGTGACCCAGGTGCATTTTGCGGTTGTGGTCATCAACAATGCCCGTACACAACGCGAGTTGGATGTCTGGTTTTTCTGCGCTGCTTTCGGTTTTGAGAAAGCCCTGCGTCTCGGCAACGTTGGAAGTGACCCAGCCGGTGCGTTTATTACGCCACTCAAAAATAGACTTCAACAAAATCCAGCTTCCGCGTAAAGAAACGCCTAATGCCAGCGTGGGCTTGGGTGTGCGTTGAATCAACACCGTTGTCACATGGTCTTGCAAGTTTTGTCCAACGCCTGGGAGTGTGTGCAGGGTGGTGATGTGGTGTGTTTCAAGGTGTGCCTGCGGGCCAATACCGGAGAGCATTAACAACTGTGGCGAACCAAAGGCGCCGGCGCTGAGGACAACCTCTTTGTTGGCGTGTGCCTTGTGCAGCTGACCGTTATGCACATACTCGACCCCGATTGCGCGCTTGTTTTCCAAAAGTATTTTTTGGGTATGGGCGCGTGTGATGACGGTGAGGTTGGGGCGGTTGAGGTGTGGCGTGATGAAGGACTTGGCCGCACTCCAGCGCTCACCGCCGTCTTGCATCGCCTGTGTGGGTCCGACGCCGAGTTGCTGCTCGCCGTTGTAATCTTTGGTTTGCGCGAGGCCAGTTTGCTCACACGCTTTAAGAAAAATACCGTTCAAGGGGCTGGGGCTGCGCAGGTAGCTCACAGGCAGCGGCCCGCCCACTCCGCGGTACGCGTCCGCACCAAAACACAAGTTGTTTTCTGATTTTTTGAAATAAGGAAGCACCGCGTCGTAATTCCAACCCGGGTTTCCTAAACTGGCCCAGTGGTCATAGTCAGAGCGGTGGCCCCGGGTGTAGACCATCGCGTTGATCGATGTGCTTCCACCCATTACTTTGCCGCGCGGTTGGTAGCCTTTTCGGCCATTGAAGCCCGCTTGCGGCGTGGTCTCATACCCCCAGTTGTGAATTTTCAAAGGCGCGCTGATAGCAAACCCCATGGGGGCGTGGATCAAAACGGAGTCATCAGGCCCACCTGCTTCTAGCAGGCATACGCGCACGTTGGCGTCTTCGCTCAGGCGGCTTGCGACAACGCATCCTGCGGCGCCGCCGCCGATGACGATGTAGTCAAAATTTGTGTGGGTCGCATCGGGAGTATTCATTTTTATTCTTTCAAAAAGCGTTTGTTTATTCGCGGTAACTGGTATCTAAGCGGTCGAGTTTTCGAAGTAAAGCCGGCCAAGCAAACGCCCCGCCGATACCGCCCGTTTGTGTGCGCATCACTTGCGCAACGCCATCAATAATGCGGGGATCAACGTGCGTTAGCGCGCCTCCTGCTTGGGCGCCGATTTGAATTTGGCAGGTGGACTCAAAGTTGTACATCAACAAGAACGCTTCAGCAATGCTGCTGCCCACGGTGAGTAGTCCGTGGTTGCGCAGCATCAGATGATTGGCGTGCCCGAGGTCGGCCTGTAAGCGCGGCTTTTCATCATCTCGCAGTGCCACGCCTTCATAGGTGTGATAACCCAACGAGGCGAGTACAAAGGTGGACTGCTGGCTGATAGGCAAAACGCCACAGGCCTGCGCACTGACAGCGACGCCTGCGCGGGTATGCGTGTGCAATACACAGGCCGCGTCGTCGCGTACCGCGTGCACCGCGCTGTGGATCACAAACCCTGCAGGATTCACTGGGAATGGCGACTCCATCAGCTTGTTGCACTGCTGGTCAATTTTGACCAGGCTGCTGGCGGTGATTTCATCAAACATCATCCCGTAGGGGTTGATCAAGAAGTGGTGGTCTGGGCCGGGAAGGCGGGCACTGATGTGGGTAAAGATCAAGTCGCTCCAACCATACGCAGCAACCAAGCGATAGCACGCTGCCAAGTCCACCCGCAATTGCCATTCTTCGGCGCTAACTAAGCTTTTGACGGAGGGTATGTGCATCGCGTTGGGTTCCCATTGGTAGGGTTAGAAAAAAGATCTGGACACTCTAACCCAAGCCCTTGTGTTTACGCTATAGGGTAAAGACTTAGGGGGTGTTGGAGAAAAGGGCGGGCCTCGGTAAAATAGCCCCTCTTTGCCTTTGTTGGACTTCCATGCTTTACCCACAACACTTTGACGTGATCGTCGTCGGCGGCGGCCATGCCGGGACCGAGGCTGCGTTGGCTGCTGCGCGGATGGGTTGCGCAACCTTGCTTTTGACGCACAACATTGAGACGCTTGGGCAAATGAGTTGCAACCCGTCCATTGGCGGTATTGGCAAAGGGCACTTGGTCAAAGAAGTGGACGCACTGGGTGGCGCCATGGCGCTGGCAACGGATGAAAGCGGCATTCAATTTCGCATCCTGAATTCAAGTAAAGGGCCCGCCGTTCGCGCAACGCGCGCCCAAGCCGATCGCGTTTTGTACAAAGCGGCGGTCCGTCGCATGTTAGAAAACCAACCTAATTTGTGGCTCTTTCAACAAGCGGTGGATGACTTGGTGGTCGAAGGTGGCCGTGTCACGGGCGCAGTCACCCAGATCGGCATTACCTTTCGCGCTAAGACGGTGGTGCTCACCGCTGGGACTTTTTTAGACGGCAAGATTCACGTGGGCATGAACCACTATGCCGCTGGCCGAGCGGGCGATCCGCCTGCAACCCGTTTGAGCGCCCACTTAAAAGAACTGCAATTGCCGCAGGGCCGACTCAAGACGGGAACCCCCCCGAGATTGGACGGGCGATCGATTGACTTTAGCAAGTGCCTGGAGCAGCCTGGCGACGGGATGGCTGGGGGCATGAGCCCCGCCATGCCGGTGTTTAGTTTCATGGGCCGGGTAGAGCAACACCCGCAGCAAATGCCGTGCTGGATCACCCACACCAACGCCCGCACCCATGACATTATTCGCAGCGGCTTTGACCGCAGCCCGATGTTTACCGGTCAGATTGAAGGCGTGGGCCCGCGCTACTGCCCTAGCGTGGAAGACAAAGTGAACCGCTTTGCGGACAAAGAAAGCCACCAAATTTTCTTAGAGCCCGAAGGCCTGACCACCCACGAGTACTACCCCAACGGCATCTCCACTAGCCTGCCATTTGACATCCAGTTGGACTTGGTGCGCAGCATGCAAGGCCTGGAAAATGCCCATATCTTGCGCCCGGGCTACGC
>JBAXOC010000123.1:0-5141 GCA_037133455.1 Comamonadaceae bacterium
AGTCCATTTCATTTCTGTTGGCGCAGCGGGGGGTAAGCGACAGACCCATAGCATTAATATTGCTGATCTCAGCGCTGTCACCCATGACCCTTTGCTTGCCCAAGTACGCTACCGTTTAAGGAAACACCATGGCGCTCCCAAAGAAGGAAAAAAAATCGGGGTTGCATGTGTATTTAGCACGGAGCCTGTCATGCCCCCAGATGCCAGTTGTGATCTCCAAAGTGATGGTTCATTGAACTGCCACGGCTATGGCTCACTGGTTACCGTGACAGCATCATTTGGTATGAGCGCTGCGGGATGGGTCATCGATGAAATTTATAAACAGTCTAAAAGATAACTAAAAAATAACGCTATAATTTAAGGCTTGGCAGTAAGCGAATAGCCTACTAAGGGACCATAGCTCAGTTGGTAGAGCAGCGGACTTTTAATCCGTTTGTCGTGGGTTCGACCCCCGCTGGTCCCACCAAAATAAAACTAAAAACACCTCGTACGAAAGTATGGGGTGTTTTTTTTCGCATGTACTCAACAACATCACTATCTTAGTACTTTGAGTTTTACGCCACAGGTCGCTGAGAGCGATTGTCAATACGCCATACTGTGCATCATTCGATAGATTTTTAAACTATCCATCTCATTTTTAGACATGCATAACCAAACCACACGCGGAATTTTTTATCTTTGTCTAGGTGTTTTTGTTTTTTCGTTGCAAGACGCAATCATCAAACAAGTCAGCGGGGCATATCCTTTGACCCAGGTGGTGGTTATTCGCTCCTTGGTGGCGTTTCCTATTCTGCTGGCTCTCGTGCAGCGTGAAGTGGGTTGGCGTGCGCTGTTTGGTAACGATCTGGGGTCGCTCATGCTGCGAGCGCTGATTATGTTTGTCTCTTACACCGCTTATTACATGGCGTTTCCAGCGCTGCCTTTGGCTGACGCAGTGGCACTGTATTTCACCGTGCCACTCTTTGTAACAGCGCTGGCTGGACCGTTTTTGGGCGAGCGTTCAGGATGGTGCGTTTGGGTCGCGGTATTGCTAGGTTTTTTTGGTGTGATGGTCATGTTGCAGCCTGGCACCGGTTTGTTTGAGCCCGCTGCGCTGTTGTCTCTTTTATCCGCCTGTATGTATGGCACTTCCATGCTGATGGCGCGAAAGCTCGGCTCAACGCAGCCAGCTTCTGTTTTATCGTTTTATCAAAATGCCGGTTTCTTTATAGGCGCAGTGTTCACTGCCTTTGCTTTGCATGTCTTAAGCATTGAAAATGCATCGCATCCTAGTCTGGCGTTTTTGGTACGCAATTGGATGTGGATTCCCTTTGATGACTTGCTACTCATTGGCGCCTCAGGTATCGTGGCTGCAACTGGCATGATGTTTCTTACAAGTGCGTATCGCCTTGCCCAAGCCAATAAGGTAGCCCCATTTGAGTACACCGGTATCTTGTGGGCCCCACTGTGGGGATATGTGTTTTTTCAAGAAACTCCCCGCCTCACCACGGTAGCAGGGGCTGCTGTCATTGTGATTGCCGGTTTGTTAGCGCTTCGTATGGCACATCAACCGCGCGAAGATAAACGGGCTTGATGAACTGGCTCCTCGACCTGGGCTCGAACCAGGGACCTACGGATTAACAGTCCGGCGCTCTACCAACTGAGCTATCGAGGAATAAATTTGGTTTTAACTTATCAAAAATCTGCTTTAAGGGGCTACCTAAAGTTGCAGACTTTGGGTATTTTGTAAGCTTCATATTGTAGCAAAAAATATTCACCCTCCCTGAACTGCCCAGCCAATTTCAAAGATGCATAGCTAAAAAAAACGTAAGCCTCATCGTGTCCTTCAACCCACTTTGATTCCCAGACATAAGCGAGGGTGTGGCGCATAAAATTTACGATTTGATTGGGTAGCAATATATGAGGATGTCTCGGGCAATAGGGTTGTGTTTGTTGATCGTGGGACTGTATCTATGGCTAGGCTTGCCGCTGACGCTCAGGTCGCTAGGCCTGCACCCAAGCTACCAAGGGCAGAAATACGCACTACCAAGTAAGAGAGCACTCGTCATTACAACCAGTCACTCCACGCTAGGCGAAGGCGGGAAGCCAACGGGCGTGTTTGGATCTGAGATGACCGCACCTTACTACGCTTTTTTAGATGGGGGCATGCAAGTGGATGTTGCGAGCATTCAAGGCGGAGTCATCCCAATTGAGTCGATTTCGTTTCGGTGGTTTATTGCCGCTGAATCTGATAAGAGGTATTTGGGCGACGTTGCGTTTCAAGAAAAAGTAAAGCACTCATTAAAAATTGATACGGTCGATTTCACTCAATACGAGATCATTTTTCTTGCAGGGGGTTGGGGTGCAGCTTACGACTTAGGTACATCCAGCGTACTTGGTAAAAAAATAAGCCAAGCGTGGGCAGCGAATAAAACGCTCGGCGGTATTTGTCACGGGCCACTCGGACTTTTGCAGGCCGTTGACGCGAACAACACTCCATTGTTAAAAGGCAAACATGTAACGGCGGTAACTGACAAACAGATTGTGCAATTGGGTGTAGAAATGACGCCTCAGCACCCAGAACGTGAACTCAAAAAAGCGGGAGCAATTTTTGAAAATTCCAGTGCATCCCTTGATATATTTGCAAACCATATCGTCGTTGATGGAAAACTGGTCACGGGGCAAAATCAAAATGCAGGCCCAGAGGTAGCGCAGGAAATGATGCGTATTTCAGGAGGATTGAAACGCTAGGCTTCGGAGCTTCCTACCCGCCAATTACTCTGTGAGCCTCAATGCATTAGGTCGTGTGAAACCTGCGATCGCAAGAGCCAGATCGTCAATTGATTTGGCGTGGATGGGGTCTTCAAGATAAAAAAGCAAGTCTTGCGAGTACCACCCGTAACTGAGCGCATGGGCCATGCGTGCTACGACAGGAATTTTGTTTTCTTCAATTTTTGTAGAGGACAGCCGAAACGCCGCAGTCCACATCTGCGTAAATTGTTCATGGATTTTTTGTAGCCCTTGGGTTGAGGAGATTTGCCTTTCCAAAAGCAAAAAGGCGTGCCACTCTTTGGGCCGAGAAAAGCCGATATGAATAAATGTATTTAATATCGCCTTCACCATGATGGCCACAGGTTGACCCGCATTTTTTGCGACGGTAGCTTGTAAAATCGCGGCGCTGTCCATGCACCGATGGTCAATCGTCGCGGCTGCAAGCGCTCGCAAGTTGGGGTAATAGTCGTAAAAGGTTCCGATCCCGACTCCGGCGACCGAGACCACTTCTCGAATGGTGGTTTTTTCGTAACCTTGGTCTAACAAAATCCGAACAAAGGCTTCTTGCAACGCCATAACAGTCACTTGAGAACGGCTCTGAACAGGCTGCGCTCGCTTGACAGCAGGGGTATTTTTTGCACCATTGGGGCGCTTATTCAAAATCCGAACATTATTCATGGATATTTCAAATAGACTTAGTAATATCAATTTACCACAATTCTAATGGGAATCATTAAAAATGTTAATTCAATTCCAGTCTGGCGCGAAGCCACAGACCTCTGAGCAACAGTTGGAAAAACTGTGTGCGTGGATTGATTCACATATTGATGAATCCATTGGTTGGCCTGAGTTGACTCAGCAAAGCGGCTTAGATTTCAACAGTATTCAGTATGTCTTTTCTCGCTATAAATCGACCACTCCGATGACTTGGATAAGAAATCGCAGACTTGCACTTAACGAGATAAAAAAGAAGTCACTTAACGCCGTGGCTTATCAAAATCTAGTTGCCAAATCAGAATCCAGGTTCGCGAGCCACGCCCAGTAATTTGTGTAGGGCTGTGCTGGTGGTGGTGTATTGCAGCGGGGTTTTCTGATCGGGGAAAATAATCTCAGAGGCTCCGTACGCAGCCAGCGTGGCTTCGTGAAATCCACACACAATCAGTTTCTTTTTTCCCGGGTAGGTATTGATGTCGCCCACAGCGAATATTCCGTGGGTATTGGTTTCAAAGGTCGCGGTATTGACCGGAAGCTGTTTACGCTCCATCGCTAATCCCCATTGACTGATCGGTCCCAATTTGGGCGAGAGGCCAAGGTAGGGGAACAGGACGTCTAGGTTTACGGAGTGCGGCTTGTCCGATGTGTCCGTCACCTCCACACTCGTGAGGCGTTGGTTGACTGAGCCGAAACCCGTGATTTGTCCAGCAATAAATTGAACCGCGCCGGCAGAACGCAGTGCTTGGAACTTTGCTGTGGTCTCAGTTTGGGCTTGGAATGCGTCTCTTCGGTGAATCAGGGTCACCCTTTGGGCGAGAAGCTCATTGGTCTCAGCGTTGCCATGACAAAGCGCTATCGCCGACTCTAAGGCGCAATCATCACCACCCACAATGACTACCGACTTGCCTGCGGCAACCGCAAGGTTGGCTGCTTGGTAATGCAATTGGGTTCCGATAAAGGCTTCTAATCCTTCGACCTTCAAGGTGCGAGGCAAGAACGCGCCTACGCCAGCGGCAATAAAAAGCGTTTTGGTCAAGAAGACCATGCCTAGTGAGGTTTGAACGCGGTAGCGTTGGTCGGTTTGTCTTTCAACGGAATCGACCGTTTGGTGAAGATGAAAGTCGGGCTTAAAGGGCGCAGCTTGCGCCATTAAACGTTCTACGAGCTCGCGCCCAGAACAGACGCTTAAGGCTGGAATATCGTAAATGGGCTTATCGGCATAGAGTTCAACACACTGCCCGCCTGCGTGGGGGAGGGCATCGATGACGTGGGCATGAATGCCCAGCAAACCCAATTCAAAAACTTGAAACAAACCGACAGGGCCTGCACCGATGATGAGAGCATCGGTATCAACAGGGCTTTGCATGGTTTGTGTCATGCGGCTAGTCGCTGTTAGCGGATCAGCTGCGAAAGCTTATCGATTTTGTCTTTCCATTCTTCGGCATCAGGCAAGGGCGCTTTGCGCTTGGTGATGCTTTTCCAACTGGAAAGCTTCGCCAGTTCGGCGTTTAACGCAGTCATGTGCTTTTGGTCGTGGGGCACGTCTTCTTCGGCGTAAATGGCGTTGACTGGGCATTCAGGGATGCAGACAGCACAGTCAATGCATTCATCGGGGTCGATTGTCAAAAAGTTGGGGCCTTCGCGAAAACAGTCCACAGGACAGACATCGACGCAGT
>JBAXOC010000124.1:0-5132 GCA_037133455.1 Comamonadaceae bacterium
TTTTTTGAAGCCTTGCGCTCAGAGTTACGCAGTGCGGGTGTCAGTGTCACGACGGCCTTTCCCGGAGTCGTTTTGACCGATATTCGCACCCACGGACTCAACGCCCAAGGACTCACCGCAGGCTCCAGTGGGCTCAAAGAAGACGACGCGATGGGCGTAGAAGAATGTGCGGCTCTGATCTTGCGCGGTATGCAGCAGCGCGAGCGCGAAGTGGTGATGACCCGAAAGGGAAAACTCGGGCGCTTTATCAAACTCCTATTTCCGGCGGTGGTGGAGCGCATGGCGATGAACGCACTCAAAGACGAAGTCAAGCCCCGATGAGTTTGGGGGATTTGAGTTTGGGAAAAGCAAGCGCTCACGCCGCCCTAAACGAGCCCTCGCCTTGGGTGCGGCGCTGGACCCACTTGGTCGCCCCAGACGCCACAGTATTAGATGTTGCATGTGGATCTGGACGCCATGTGGCTTGGTTTTTAAACCGAGGCCATGCAGTCACAGGCTTGGACCGCGATATTCAGACTGCAAAAAAAAACTGCCCCACAGCGCACTTCATAGAAGCAGATACTGAAGCCAATCCATGGCCGCTCACGCAAACCTTTGGCGCGGTCGTGGTGACTAATTATCTTTGGCGGCCTGTGCTGCCGGCGATTACCCAAAGCGTGTCGCCCGGCGGGGTCTTGATCTATGAAACTTTTGCTACAGGCAACGCGGTTTTTGGCCGCCCAAGTCGGCCTGATTTTTTACTCGAACCCGAAGAACTTTTGGCTGCTTACAAAGACTTTACGGTGGTGGCCTATGAAAATGGCACGCTTGACGATCCCATGCGCTGCGTCCAGCGGATTGCCGCCATTCGCAAACCTTTAGTAAAGTCGGCAACCGAGGCTCCCACGGTCTATCCGCTCTAGGTAAAATCAGCTTTTTAATCTCAACTTCGCGTGCAATGAAATCTTCACACCACCCTATTCGGGGAAGCATCGTCGCCCTCGTCACCCCCATGCTTGCAGACGACTCTGTGGACTATGACGCTTTGCGCAAGCTCATTGACTGGCACATCGACCAAGGCACCGATTGCATCGGCGTGGTTGGTACAACGGGCGAGTCGCCCACTGTCAGCGTGCAAGAACATTGCGAAATCATCCGCGTCTCTGTAACCCAAGCCACTGGCAGGGTTCCTATCATGGCTGGCTGTGGTGCTAACTCCACTAAAGAAGCCATCGAACTAGCGCAATTCGCTAAAACGGTCGGCGCCGATTGCCAACTCCAAGTCGTACCTTATTACAACAAGCCCACGCAAGAAGGCCAGTACCTGCACTTCAAAGCGATTGCCGAAGCCGTAGACTTGCCAGTGGTTTTATACAACGTGCCCGGTCGCTCTGTCGCAGACCTCGCCCATGAAACAGTGATGCGCCTAGCCCAAGTGCCTGGCATCATCGGCATCAAAGAAGCTACAGGCAATATCGAGCGGGCACAGTGGCTCATTAAAGAAGCCCCTAAAGGCTTCTCCATTTACTCGGGCGATGATCCCACCGCAGTGGCGTTGATGCTGTGTGGTGGACACGGAAATGTGAGCGTCACTGCCAACGTCGCGCCCCGCTTGATGCACGAACTCTGCATGGCCGCGATTGCAGGCGACACGAAAAAAGCCATGGAAATTCAAATGAAATTACTCCCCTTACACAAAGCCTTGTTCGTTGAGTCCAATCCCATTCCCGTGAAATGGGCCGTCTCGCGCATGGGCTTGTGCAGTGAAGCCATTCGGCTTCCCTTAACCCCTTTTACGTCTGCTAACCGCCCGGCTCTGGAACGCGTGTTGCAATCCACCGGCTTGATCTAATCACTTTATTGAGAAAGTATTTTTGTGAACACTCTTTTTAAACTGACGCTCCTAAGCGCCACCTTCGCCCTAGGAGCTTGCACGGTCTTAGAAGGTGAAAAAATTGACTATAAGTCGACGGCGAAAGCCCCTTCCTTGGCAGTACCGCCTGACCTGACCCAACTCTCACGCGACAGCCGTTACACCGTCGTGGATGGCGCTGTGTCTGCAGCAGGCTCGCAAAAATCAACCGCCGGTGAAGGTGCCAACGCCAAGTCAACGGTTGCAGCCTTAGGCTTGGGCGATGTGCGCATCGAGCGCGTGGGCAATCAGCGCTGGTTGGTGATTAACCGACCCGCTGAAGCCTTGTGGGAACCTATCAAAGATTTCTGGCAAGAAAACGGCTTCTTATTGGCGATGGACCAAAAGAACCTCGGGATTATGGAAACCGATTGGGCAGAAAATCGGGCCAAAATCCCACAGGATTTCATTCGCAGCTCCATCGGGAAAGTTCTCGACTCTTTGTATTCAACCTCCGAACGCGACAAGTTTCGCACCCGGATTGAGCGCAATGCCAACGGCAGCACCGAGGTGTTCATTAGCCACCGCGGTGTGATGGAAACCTACACCTCCGAGAGTAAAAACCAAACCGTATGGCAGCCTCGCGCCGCTGACCCCGAGTTGGAAGCTGAGTTTCTGCGCCGCCTGATGCAAAAACTGGGGGCCACCAAAGAAGCCACAGCAAAAGTAGCCAGCGCAGTCGCGGCCAAAGCCACTGCAACCAGCTCCACACTCAATGGCCAGCCCGTGGTTATTTTGGAAGAAGGTTTTGAGCGGGCTTGGCGTCGCGTGGGTCTGGCTTTAGACCGCACAGGATTCACCGTGGAAGACCGTGACCGCAACAAGGGCGTGTACTTTGTTCGTTACGTTCCTACGGATGCAGACAAATCCGAACCCGGCTTTTTTAAGAAAATTTTTGGTGGCAGTGCCAAAGCCACACCGGCTGAAAAGTTTCAGATTGTGGTGACCAGCGCAGCCGATAAATCCACTGTGAGCGTTTTGAACGCAGCCGGCGCACCTGAAACGTCAGATGCTGCAAAAAATATCGTCAAGGTGATAGCTGACGACATCAAGTAAAAAAATCGTAGACGAAAAAAAACCACCTTGCGGTGGTTTTTTTTCGCAGAAGTAAAAATTACTTAGCGGCTTCAGATGCAGCAGGAGCAGCAGCTGGTGCAGCAGCAGCGTCAGCAGCTGGAGCAGCGGCAGCGGGTGCAGCAGCAGGAGCAGCTTCTTCTTTTTTACCACAAGCAGCGAGAGCAGCAGCAGCGATAACAGCTGCCAAAACGAGAGATTTGTTCATTTTTAAAAATTAAGTGAGTTAACGAAACATTTTTCCGGAAATTGCTTGGGTAGTAAACCACCCAAACCCCAACAAAAAGCGTTCGATCTCTTTTCGCTAGAGCAACTGATTATACAATTTGGAAGCACTCGGATCACGGGTAAACCCTCAAACTTGTAAAAAAAGCACCCGAATAGTGATTTTTTTACACAATCCGGGCAAATCGACCCTGTTTGGAAGTTCCTCAGCCCAGCGATTGAACCCAGCCAGCATCCACCCACTCCTGCAATAAATCCAAGGCTCCCGGACTTAAGCGACTCACCTGTCCCGCTGAAAGGGCATGTTTATTCGCAAGGATTCGCATCAACTTTGCGTCCTCGCCTGCAGCCATAAAGGCTTCTCCATTGATAAATATATGGCGGGAGTCGAACAGCATGCGCGTGCAGCGGTCGAGTGCAACGGATTGCAACGCTCCAACCGTTGGCTCAGAAGCATCAAACATCACAGTGGCTTTGGGTTCACTCAAATATTCGCCCAGTGCACGCTGGACCGCAAAAGGATCGCGCAGGGATTGCTTGAGTGCGCTTTTAGCAAACGCCGCCAAAGCGACTGGAATTTTTGCACTTTGAAACTGCGCCGTTTGGTCTGGGTCGCGGTAAAGCGAAGAAGGTACTTCTCTTTGGGTATCTTCTGCCAAACGCTGCAAAATTTCCTGCGCCAATTCGTCTGCACTCGGCGAACGAAATCCAATCGAGTACGTCATGCACTCTCCCTGGGCAATGCCATCATGGGCATAGCGCGGTGGCAAATACAACATATCGCCGGGTTCCAAAACAAACTCAAGTTCTGGCTCGAAGTGAGCCAAAATTTTCAGCGGCATATTGGGCTGTAAACGCAAGTCTTTTTGCCGACCGATGCGCCAGCGCCGCGTTCCATGCACCTGCAATAAAAAGACGTCGTAACTGTCGAAATGGGGGCCTACGCCGCCGCCATCCGAGGCGTAACTGATCATCACATCGTCGAGCCGCGCATCCGGAACAAAACGAAACTGGTCACGCAAATCTCGGATGCGTGCATCGTGTAAATCAACGCCTTGAACCAACAAGGTCCAGCCGGGCTGCTTTAACGGGGGCAAGGCTTTGCGAGTGAACGGGCCGTGACGAAGTCGCCATGCTTTTCCGCTTTGAGGCTGCGCCTGAACTACCAAACGCGACTCCACTTCGTCAAGCGCAGCCAAATCAAACAACTCTGCACGATCTAGCAAGGGGCGCATCCCCGCAATGGCTTGTCGAATAACCAAGGGCTTTTTTTGCCAGTGCCGCTTCATAAACTGGGTGGGCGTGAGGCCTCCTAACAGCGGCAACGGGGTGTCAACATACATAGCGTGAGCATCCTAAAAAGAGGAATTGAGAAACTGCGACAATTGTGCGATGGAAATCTCTCAAAATTGTGTAGTTGCGTTAACTTGGGTGCTCAAAGATACGTTGGGCGAAGAATTAGACGTTCTTGACGAGCCAGTGGAGTTTTTAATGGGCGGCAAAGATTTGCTTCCGGCCATTGAAGAAGCTTTACAAGGCCATGCAGTAGGCGCAAGTTTGCATCTTCAAATTGAGCCCGAGCAAGCCTTTGGCGACTTTAACGACCAACTGTTGTTTCTTGAGCCCCGCGCGCTTTTCCCTGCCGAGCTCGAAGTGGGCTTAACCCTGGAAGGCTCGGCGTTGCCAGCGGGTTGCAACCCAGCTGCGCCCAAAGATGCCTTGTTCACCGTGACCGACATTTACCCCGAACATGTTGTTTTAGATGCCAACCACCCGCTTGCCGGCATTGCGATTCGCATCAGCCTCAAAGTTGAAGGCGTGCGCGAGGCCACGGAAGAGGAGTTAGAGCGAGGCTCCACGGGAACCGGTTTTTTTACGATTGAGCCGCTGCACAACACGCTACCTGGCGACGAGACCCTGCATTAAAAAGGCAACCGAGTCC
>JBAXOC010000125.1:0-5099 GCA_037133455.1 Comamonadaceae bacterium
AACCCTGGCGCCCACGCTGGTTCAAGAGTTTGCCCTTACCGCGGGAAACCTGGGTTTGTTGGCTGGCGGCTATTTCTTCGGATTTGCGTTAACTCAGCTCCCTTTGGGGACTTTGCTAGATCGATTTGGGCCACAGCGCGTCGTTTTGGGTTTTTTAAGTATCGCGGTGTTGGCTTGTATTGCGTTTGCCAATTCGACAGGATTCGTTGGCTTGTTGCTGGGTCGAATGCTGTGCGGAGTGGGTGTGAGTGCTTGCTTGATGGCTCCGCTGACGGGGTACCGCCGTTGGTACGCGCCGGATCTTCAGATGCGGGCAAATTCGTGGATGCTGATGACTGGTGCCTTGGGGATGGTCGCTTCGACCTTGCCAGTGCAATGGTTGATGCCTGTGATTGGCTGGAGGGGGATATTTTTAGGCTTGGGCGGGTTATTAGCTGTCTCAATGGTTTTGATTGCTTGGCAGGTACCCAGCAAATTGACAACGCAACAGCAAACGCCAGGTGAAGCAGTGGTGGCCACAGAGCCCCCAGGCTATGGAGCCGTGTGGAGTAACGCCTATTTTCGAAGTCTTGCCCCGTATGGTTTTGTGGGCTACGGCGGGATGGTGGCAATGCAAACGCTTTGGGCTGCCCCGTGGATGGTCAAAGTCGCAGGAATGACGCCAGAGCAGGCTGGCTCCGGGATGTTTTGGCTCAATGTATCAATGATGGTGGCCTATTTGCTGTGGGGTTGGGCCAACCCGTGGCTTGCCAAAAGCGGATTGAGCGCTAACACACTCATGAAGCGCGGTTTGCCTATCAGTCTTGTAATGATTGCTGTGCTTGTTTTGAGTGCCCCTGTCGTAGGGGAAGCTTCCGCCATGGTTTGGACGGTGTATTGCGTAAGCTCAACAGTGGCAGCTTTGGCACAACCGGCAATAGGAATGGCGTTTAAAACGGAGCTGGCCGGGCGCGCACTATCTGCATTCAATCTGGTCATATTTAGCGGCGTTTTTGCCGTGCAATGGGGCGTAGGTTTGGTGATTGATGGCTTGCGAGCTTGGGGTTGGGCCGAGTCGGCGGCCTACCAAGGCGCGATCGGGGTGTATGGAGTTTGCTGCTTATGGGCTTATGTGCATTTTCTGCGAGCAAAAACGCCATAATCGAATATTCAACTGTTGACACATTTTTCATGACCATTGGAATCTTATTAATCGCTCATGCACCCCTGGCCAGCGCGCTACGGGCGTGTGTAATGCATGTTTTCCCAGAAGCAGATCAAGGCGTATTGGCCCTTGATGTTGAGCCTACAGCCGCACCCGAAGTAACGCTGGATGCAGCGCGTGAGTTAGTGCAGCAATTGGGTACCAAACAAGTGCTGGTACTGACGGATATCGTTGGCGCAACACCTTGCAACGTTGCGCAAAAATTAGTCGATGGGTTAAGCTCCAAATTGGTGGCTGGAGTTAATTTGCCCATGGCGATTAAGGCCGTCACCTACCGCAATGAATCTTTAGATGCGTTGGTCATGCGCGCTCTGACCGGCGCTACACAATGCATCGTGCAAGTCGCCGTATCTCCCCCACCACAACTAGCAAAAGAAAACCAATGATAAGTAAACACGTCACCATCACCAATAAATTGGGACTGCATGCCCGCGCCTCCGCTAAGCTCACTAAATTAGCGGGGAGCTTTCCGTGTGCCGTTTGGATTGCCAAAGGGGAGCGCCGGGTGAATGCTAAAAGCATTATGGGCGTGATGATGCTGGCTGCCGGTGTGGGTTCAGACGTCGTTTTAGAAACCGATGGCGACCAAGAACAAGAGGCGATGGACGCTTTGCTGGCATTGATCACTGATCTCTTTGGTGAAGGCGAATAAAAGAGAGATGCACGCGCAATGACTTTTTCCATCCATGGCTTAGCCGTTTCACGCGGAGTAGCAATCGGGCGTGCGGTACTTGTTGCCTCGAGCCGGATGGATGTTGCGCATTACTTTATTGCCGCCAAAGACGTCGAAGCAGAAATTGAACGGGTTCGCCTCGGACGCGACGCCGTGGTTGAAGAACTCCAACGCCTACAAACCAGTATCACGCACATGGGGCCCAAAGAGGCGCCCCATGAGTTGAGCGCGTTGTTGGATGTGCACCTTATGCTGCTGCAAGATGCAGAGTTGATAAGCGGTGTGAAGGGGTGGATCTCCGATCGGTTGTACAACGCGGAGTGGGCGCTCACTACGCAGCTCGAAATCATCGCTCGCCATTTTGATGAAATGGAAGACGAATATCTTCGAGAACGCAAAGCCGATCTAGAGCAGATTGTGGAGCGTATTTTGCGTGCGATGAAAGGTGTAGCTTCGCCGGTGATTGCATCGCCCGGTCGCTCCACACGTAAGCCGATGCAACAAGACCTGCTTTTAGGGGACACGGTCGATGTTCCTTTGGTGTTGGTTGCACACGACCTGTCACCGGCTGACATGCTGCAATTTAAGCAAAGCGGATTTGCGGGATTTATCACCGATGTCGGTGGCAAAACATCACACACTGCGATTGTTGCCCGCAGTATGGACATCCCCGCCGTAGTAGGCGCTCGCACCTGCAGCCAGTTGGTGCGCCAAGACGACTGGATCATCATCGATGGGGACGCTGGCGTCATCATAGTTGACCCCTCTTCCATTATTCTTGCCGAGTACGGATTCAAACAACGCCAAGGCGATTTAGAGCGCAGTCGTTTATCTAGGCTGTTGCACACACCTGCCGTGACGATGGATGGAGAAAAAATCCAGCTCCTTGCAAACATTGAAATGCCTGAAGATGCAAGCAGTGCGCTGCAAGCTGGCGCTTTGGGAGTTGGTTTGTTTCGCAGCGAATTTTTATTCATGGGTCGCCAAGGAAATTTACCCGATGAAGAAGAACAGTTCCAAGCCTATAAGCGTGCAGTGGAAGGCATGCGGGGTTTGCCAGTGACCATTCGGACGGTCGATGTAGGCGCAGACAAACCGCTTGACACAAGCGTGCACGATGATGCCCATCTCAATCCGGCTTTAGGTTTGCGTGCGATTCGCTGGAGCTTGGCCGATCCTGCGATGTTCTTGACGCAATTGCGCGCAATTTTGCGAGCGGCGGCGTTTGGGCAGGTGCAATTACTCATACCCATGTTGGCCCATGCCAGTGAAATTCGTCAAACTTTGGCCCACATAGAGCGCGCCCGGGCCATGCTCGATAAGCGTGGTGTCGCTTACGGGCCCGTAAAGTTGGGCGCGATGATTGAAATTCCAGCCGCAGCCTTGAGCCTGAAACTGTTTCTAAAGCATTTTGATTTCTTGTCTATCGGAACCAATGATTTAATTCAGTACACCTTGGCGATTGACCGAGCTGATGAATCGGTAGCCCACCTTTATGATCCCTTGCACCCTGCGGTTTTGCAGTTGGTGGCATCAACTATTGAAGAATGTGTAAAACAGGGAAAAGGCGTGAGTGTGTGTGGCGAGATGGCTGGGGACGTCACATTGACCCGATTGCTTTTGGGTTTGGGTTTGCGAAGTTTTTCGATGCACCCCGCTCAAATATTGGCAGTAAAACAGGAAATACTTCGCTCAGACACCACAAGGCTTGCTCCTTGGGCACAACGTGTTTTAGCGTCAGATACGCCTGCATTAGAAATGACCGGTGGTGGGCAATAAGCCGCAAACGGGGGGTCTCAAGCTCAAGCAGACCGTTGGCCGCTGCTAAAGATTAACCCCCCTTCTACGGAGTGTTGACAGTTTGGGACAGTGCATGTCCTGCTTGTTGATCTGCGTGGTAGCTTGATCGAACCATAGCGCCTACTGCGGCGTGTTTGAATCCCATTTCATAGGCTTGTATTTCCAGCATTTTGAAGGTGTCAGGATGCACGTACCGACGCACAGGAAGATGGCTCGATGATGGCGCCAAGTATTGGCCAATGGTGAGCATGTCAATATGGTGTGCACGCATATCGCGCATGACTTCCAAAATTTCCTCATCCGTCTCGCCCAGGCCGACCATCAGTCCGCTTTTTGTTGGGATGTTAGGGAAAAGCGCTTTGAATTTTTTAAGTAAATTCAAACTAAATTGATAGTCCGAACCAGGCCGGGCTTCTTTGTAAAGGCGCGGGATGGTTTCCAAGTTGTGATTCATCACGTCCGGTGGGGCAGCTTTCAAAATCTCTAGCGCCCTGTCGTCTCTTCCGCGAAAGTCGGGAACAAGAACTTCAATTTGCGTATGCGGTGAGAGTTCGCGGGTTTTACGGATGCATTCAACAAAGTGACCGGCCCCGCCATCGCGCAGATCGTCGCGGTCTACGCTGGTGATTACGACATATTTCAATTGAAGCTGGGCGATGGTCTTGGCCAAATTACCAGGCTCGTTGGCATCAAGTGGGTCTGGGCGGCCGTGGCCTACATCGCAAAACGGACAGCGTCGTGTGCATTTGTCACCCATGATCATGAAGGTGGCAGTTCCTTTGCCAAAGCACTCTCCAATGTTGGGGCAACTGGCCTCTTCGCAAACGGTAACAAGTTTGTTGGCCCGAAGCACCTCTTTGATTTCATTGAACCGGGTGCCCGGGCTGCCCGCTTTGACACGAATCCAATCGGGTTTTTTAAGCACTTCGGCGGCTTGGACTTTGATGGGGATACGTGAGAGTTTGGCAGCTGCTTTTTGCTTGGACGAGGCGTTGTAATTCTCTTGCGATTGGGGCTCGCGAACCGTGGCGTTTTGATTGGAGATTGTGGGATCTTGGTTCATGGCGAGAGTGTGCTGGTAAGAGGTTTTGCCACAGAGCGTTAAGGAGCGAGGTGTGCAACGAGTTTTTGGCTAAAGATATTTGCCGCATCCGCCCAAGTGATTTGCAGGCCTATTGTAGAAAGGTCTACGGTTTTTAAGTTGGAATACCCACACGGGTTGATTCGCTCAAAGGGTTCCAAATCCATAGCCACATTTAAAGCGGCTCCGTGGTAGGCGCAGCTGCGGCTGACTTTGATTCCTAGCGCTGCGATTTTTCCAAGTCCGATGAAATCGGGGGAGGTGGGTTGCTGCCCGTTTGCTTGCTCGGTAAGGGGGCTATGACCAAACGGGTCGTCAAGGCGAACGTAGATGCCTGGCGC
>JBAXOC010000126.1:0-5066 GCA_037133455.1 Comamonadaceae bacterium
AAGCCAATTCCGCCAATAATTCCGGAGCCAACAATCATCATCCAGAACTGGTGCAAGTAAACGCCCAAAGCGGAGAACAGCATCCCGCCGCACCAGCACAAAGCAGACACCACACCGGCTTTTCTAGGGCCTGCGCGCTCTAACCATCCACCCCATGTGGCCGCACTGGAACCCAGGAGCACAAAGAACAAGGTGTACATCCAACCCAAGGTGGAAATTTGCCAATCACAGCTTGTAGTAAACAATTGACCCAAAAATCCGACTTCAGGACCGCACTTGATCGCCTCTTTGATGCCCAAGGCCTTGGACAAGGGCAACCAAAAAACAGAAAAACCATATGCCATACCGATACACAGATGGATCGCCAACGCCGCGGGAGGAACCAGCCAACGGTTAAAGCCAGGGCCAGCAATGATCCGCTCTTTATCGAGCAAACCGGGGGTTTGTGATGACATGGATGTCTCCTTTTTTTAGTGAGTAAATGCGACGCTGGTTAGCGCAACAGCGTCAGTATGGGGAGAAATTTAGCCTGCGTCCAATTGCATTGATGTATGTCGTGATTCATGCTTTGAATGACGCGATGCAGCATTTGCCCTAACCGACCGATCCCCGGCGGGCAATTAGGATTTCAGCAAGCCGCTATGCGCACTCGCGTGCTGCAGCCAAGCGTTGTCTTGCGCTAATACCAAAGCGGCTTCTAAGGCCCGAGTTGGGCGAACCGAGGCATGGGACATAAACCCAATGGGGGTTTGAGTGTGGGGGCTGTGCAAAGGCAAGGCCTCTAACTCACGGTAGCTTCGAACCACGCTGACCAATGCGCCTGGAAGCACGCTGCTCACAGCGCCTTCAACCACGCTCAAGGCCATAGTCAAAATAGAGTTGGTTTCGATCGCGGGTTGGGGCACTGCACCCACGGAAGCAAATGCGGCGTCTACGATAGTTCGGTTGTGCATGTCTTGGGTTAATAAACACAGTGGCAATGCTGCCGCGGCTTGCCATGTTGTTGCCTCTCCGATCTGCATTCCCTCGACCTGGGGACGCAAAGCGCGGCGAACCAAAAAATAGTGCTCTACATACTGCGGCAAAGCCGTTAACCGTCCAACCACCAAATCCATGCGATCCGTATAACCCAGTGCAATGTCTATAGACAAGTCTTGCAAGCCCTGTTCCAACATCAAAGAGCTCATAGATAAAACCACGGGAACGATACCAGGGTGTTTGGCTTGGAGCTGCGCCGCAAAACGCGCTGCAATGGGCAGGGCTGTGGGGACCGCACCCATACGCAAAGTGCCCGTTGGGGTTTGCGCGTCGCCTCGCAAAGCCTCTTGAAGAAAAGCATGCTCGTGCATCATTCGCTGGGCACTGGCTAAGACCCGCTCGCCTTCAAGAGTAAACCCCACAAAAGCGCGGTCGCGGCGAACGATGGCGACGCCAAACTCAGCCTCTAAAGCGCGCAAAGCGTTAGAGAGCGCAGGCTGCGTGACATGGCAAGCCTTAGCAGCGCGACCAAAATGCCGGTGCTCTTGCAAGGCAACCAGGTAACGCAGGCTAGAGAGCAAGTTCATGGTTTAACGCTTTGCGCCGCCTGCAGATGAATTAGGTTGCTTTGCTGATCGTAATGCTAGGGAACTTGGAAGAAAAATCTTTGTTTTTGGCAGCAATTGCCACGGCAACTTTACGTGCCAAGGCTTTGTACAAGCCAGCCACTTCGCCTTCAGGCTCTGCGACTACCGTAGGACGGCCGCTGTCGGCTTGTTCGCGGATCGACATTGCCAAAGGCAAGGCACCTAAATAGTCCATGCCGTACTCTGCAGCCATTTTTTTGCCGCCATCGGCACCAAAAATATGCTCGATATGACCGCAGCTGCTGCAGACATGTACCGCCATGTTTTCAACAATACCTAAAATAGGAACGCCCACTTTTTCAAACATCTTGATACCTTTTTTGGCATCCAAAAGCGCAATGTCTTGGGGCGTAGTGACAACGACAGCACCCGTCATAGGAACACGCTGACTCAGCGTGAGCTGAATATCACCAGTGCCCGGTGGCATGTCAACGATCAAATAGTCGAGGTCTTTCCAATGCGTTTGGCGCAGCAACTGCTCCAGCGCCTGGGTTGCCATCGGGCCGCGCCAAATCATGGCTTCGTCTTGGGCGACTAAAAAACCAATGGACATCACCTGCACGCCGTAATTGACCATCGGTTCCATGGTCTTTCCGTCTTCAGAGGCTGGCTTGCCTTCAATACCCATCATCATGGGCATGCTTGGACCGTAAATATCGGCATCGAGCAAACCTACGCTCGCACCTTCAGCGGCCAATGCCAATGCCAGGTTGGCTGCGGTCGTACTTTTTCCCACGCCACCCTTGCCTGATGCAACTGCCACAATATTTTTGACACCGGGCAAGAGTTGAACCCCTCTTTGAACCGCGTGGGCACTGATATTTAAGCTCGGTTGAATTTCAACATGGACGACACCCTCAATGGTTTGAGCCGCCGCCGCCAAGACTTCGCAGAACCCTTGAAGCAGGCTTTGCGCGGGGTATCCCATCTCCAAATCAAAGTGCACCATGTCACCATCGATCTTGAGGTTTTTGATGCACTTGCTGCTGACAAAATCTTTGCCGGTATGGGGGTCAATGACGTGTTTGAGTGCGTCAAGAATGCTTTGTTCAGTTGCTGCCACGAAAAATTTCCTTCAAATTTTGACTAACCGAGAGTCTAGCGGTACTTTGAAAACGCGCTCAAGGCATGGTTTCTCTGGATAATGAAACTATGCGCGACATGCCCCCTTTGCCTGAAACTCCCGCAACAGCCCTTGTTTTAAGTGGCGGTGGTGCCCGTGCGGCGTATCAAGTGGGCGTACTTCAGGCCATCGCAGCAATTCGCCGAGAACAAAACCAGGAACAAAGTGCTGAGTTACGGATCAATCCTTTTCCGATTGTGGTGGGAACCTCGGCAGGCGCGATCAATGCTGCGGCTTTGGCCTGTGGGGCAGACGACTTTGATGCAGCAGTCAACAAAATTTCAAACACCTGGTCCGCAATGCATGCAGACCATATTTACCAAGCCGATAGCCTGAGCATGGCACGCTCTGGCGCCCAATGGCTCAGCATGATCTCGGTGGGTTGGATGGTTGCCAAATGGTGGCGTATCAAACCGCGGTCTTTGCTTAACAATGCCCCACTGGGCCAACTTCTTTTGGACTTGGTCCCTTTGCAGCGTCTACAAGCCTTGATTGATCAAGGCCACCTGAAAGCGCTTGCCATCACGGCATCAAGTTACACCTCTGGCCAGCACGTTACTTTTTTTCAAGGGTTAAACGAACTGCCCTTATGGGAGCGCTCGCAGCGATACGCCCTTCGCGTTCCGATTACGTTGGTACATTTACTCGCCTCCTCGGCTATTCCCTTTATTTTTCCCGCAAAAGCGCTTCCAGTTCAGTCACACCAAGAATACTTTGGTGATGGCTCTATGCGACAAAGCGCGCCACTGGCACCGGCGATTCATCTTGGGGCAGATCGCATTTTGGTGATTGGGGCTGGGCGAATGAACGAGCCTAAAGCGGATGAGCCATCGCAAGCTGATGGGGCGTACCCATCCCTTGCCCAAATTGCAGGCCATGCCATGTCGAGTATTTTTCTAGATGCCTTGGCTGTTGACATTGAAAGGGTTCGCAGAATTAACCAAACCATCGCTTTGGTTCCTGAGGCCTTGCGCAGTACCAGCAATTTGCGGGCTATTTCGGTTTTGGTGATTGCGCCAAGTCAGCGTTTGGATGCCATTGCGTCTAAGCATATTGAGGCATTGCCCTTGGGAGTTCGCACCATGCTGGGGGCAGTTGGAATTTCATCCTCCAAGGCGGACTTTAAGGGTGCGGCGATGGCGAGTTATTTGCTATTTGAAAGCGCTTACACCCAAGAACTCATGACCCTGGGTTTTTCTGATGCCCAAGCCCAACGCGAGGACATTTGCGCCTTCTTTGGCTGGTAACAGTAAAGCGCAGGGCTGCCGTCTAAAATCACAGTCTTTGACGCACTGCCACCCTTGTGATCCGTCGTCCCCACTTGCCCTTATTTCTCCCCCATTTGCCAGCCCCTTGACTATGTCTCGCCAACTTTTCGTTACCACCGCCCTGCCCTATGCCAATGGCAACTTCCACATTGGCCACATCATGGAGTACATCCAGGCCGACATCTGGGTGCGTTTCCAACGAATGCAGGGCCACAAGGTCGATTTCGTGTGCGCGGACGACACGCACGGCGCGCCCATCATGATTGCCGCCGAGAAGGCGGGCATCACACCGCAGCAGTTTGTGGCCAACATCGCCGCAGGCCGTAAGCCGTACTTGGATGGTTTTCACATCGCTTTTGACAATTGGCACAGCACCGACGCGCCCGAGAACCACGAACTCGCCCGCCAGATTTACCGCGACTTGCGCGACATTCCTGAATCAAAAGGCGGCTCGCTGATAGAACGACGCACGATTGAGCAGTTTTTTGATCCCGAAAAAAACATGTTCCTACCGGATCGCTTTATCAAAGGCGAATGCCCCAAGTGCCACGCCAAAGACCAGTATGGCGATAACTGTGAGGTGTGCGGCGCGGTGTACGCCCCCACCGACCTCATTGACCCCTACTCCGCTTTATCGGGTGCCAAGCCTGCGCTTAAAAGCTCAGAGCATTTTTTCTTCAAATTGTCAGACCCCCGTTGTGTGACGTTCTTAGAAAAATGGACCCAAGACGGCAAACTGCAACCGGAAGTAGCCAATAAGGTCAAAGAGTGGTTCACCATTCGCACCAACCCCGACGGAACCACCAGCGAAGGCCTAGGCGACTGGGATATTTCCCGAGACGCGCCATACTTTGGCATCGAAATTCCAGATGCTCCGGGTAAATACTTTTATGTGTGGCTGGACGCGCCCGTGGGCTACTTGGCTTCGTTGAAAAACTTGCTCGACAAGCGAGGCGAAAGCTACGACGCCTACATGGCCAACGACAAGCTGGAGCAATACCACTTCATCGGCAAAGACATCGTCACCTTCCACACCCTGTTCTGGCCCGC
>JBAXOC010000127.1:0-5007 GCA_037133455.1 Comamonadaceae bacterium
CGTTAAAAAATCAGACAGACTCGTGAGACGTTCAAGGCGTTGCACTTGCACCCGTTGGCCGTCAGATGCACCCCAGGCCAAGACAATATTTTTGCGTTTGCTGGGGCTGCTCGAGAAATCGCAACCCAGCAGAGGCTTCATAGCTTCAGCCGCAATTAGGCGCGTCCGATGATGGAGGCGGTGGCCATCAGTTCTTCAAGCAGCGCCAAAGAGACTTTGCCCGAAACGCTGTAAGGGTCGAGCTCCGGCTTTTCTGCATATTTCAGCAAGATGCTGGCATTGATTTTGGACATATTGACTTGGCCCATGGTCCAGCCGCTAAAACGCCGCTCAGAGATTTCTTCGTAATGCAAAAGCACCACGTCTTTGTGGCGCGGGTCGCGCTGGATGTGGCCGTAAAGCTCGCTCACGGCGCTGCGGCCACCTTCAATCGCTTGCAGAAATATTCCGCCGCCATAGCATAAGATGCCTGTGATGCCGGAGCTGGGATTGCCCTGGCGCGATTGGAGCAAGATTTCATCGATAGCCGCAGAAGCAGGGTCAATCGCGCGGCTGGCGTAAAGCAGTCGAACCAACATAGGGTCAGCCTTTCTTAGGAATGAGGGACAAAAATTCGCGGCGCAAGTTGGGATCTTTCAGAAAGACGCCACGCATCACCGAGTTGATCATTTTGCTGTCCATGTCTTTCACGCCACGCCAAGACATGCAGTAGTGGCTTGCCTCCATCACAATGGCCAAGCCATCGGGTTGGGTTTTTTCTTGAATCAGATCGGCCAGTTGAACCACCGCCTCTTCTTGAATCTGGGGACGGCCCATGACCCATTCGGCCAAACGGGCGTATTTGCTTAAGCCGATAACGTTGGTATGTTCGTTAGGTAAAACACCAATCCAAATTTTTCCGATCACCGGGCAAAAATGGTGGCTGCAAGCGCTGCGCACCGTAATGGGCCCGACAATCATGAGCTCGTTGAGGTGTTCCGCGTTCGGGAATTCAGTGATCGCAGGCGCTGCGACGTAGCGTCCGCGAAAGACTTCGTTGAGGTACATCTTGGCCACGCGGCGGGCGGTGTTGCCCGTGTTGTGATCGCGCTCGGTGTCGATCACCAAACTGGTCAAAACACCACGCATTTTTTCTTCCACTTCGTCGAGCAAAGTTTCTAACTCGCCGGGCTGAATAAATTCAGAAATATTGTCGTTGGCGTTAAAACGCTTGCGAGCCGCGTTGATGCGCTCGCGAATTTTGACGGAAACAGGGGTTCCAGCGTCGTCGTCGGTTGATTTCATGAATTAATTAATTTTGCAAAATGACCAAAGAATGGTACCAGCCTTTAGAAAACCGAGGTTTACCAGTCGCCAATTGTCCTGACTGGCGACCAAGTTCCTGTCTCAATAGCGTGAGCCCATCAAAAACAAGACCGATCGCACCAAGCCCAAGGCCAAAAGATCTAAGAATCGCGCATGCCAGGCCCGGTGTTTGTAGCCTTCGGGGTCCACACGAAGCGATTGCTGCTCTAAAGCGAGCAAGATGCCTGCTTGAAGGGCTTGGGCAAACACCGCGTCTTCGACAACGACATTGGCCTCGTGGGCCAACAACATGCTTAATGGGTCGAGATTGGAGGAACCCACTGTAGCCCAGTGGCCATCAACAACGGCCACTTTGGCGTGCAAATACCCAGCGGTGTATTCATAAATTTCAACCCCAGCATCGAGTAAAGCGCCGTACACCATGCGAGCGCCATGGAGTTGAATGAAATACTCGTAACGCCCTTGCAAGAGCAGGCGCACGCGCACCCCGCGCTTGGCCGCGTGAATCAGCGCGTGGCGCAATTTGCGGCCAGGCAAAAAATAAGCGCTAGAAATCAACACCTCTTCACGCGCTTCGCCAATGGCTTTTCGGTAGGTGCGCTCTATGCTGCTGCGGTGAAACAGGTTATCGCGTAAAACCAACGCAGCCCAGACGGCGCTGTGTATGCGTTCTGCCTTTGTGGTTTGCGATGCGTTGGCTTTTGGGCTTAGGGCTTTTTGGTTGAGGGCTTCTCTAAAAGTAAGGCCTAACTGCTTCCACTGAAAGCGCTCCATCTGTTGGCCCAGTTTGACGTGCAGCCAAAATTGCTCCAATGTGCTGTGCGCCTCTTCAACCAGCGGCCCTGTGACTTTCACGGCAAAGTCAAAGCGCGGACTGCTGAGCGCTCCATAGTTGAGGTCGATGCAGTCATCAATGACGTTGATGCCGCCACAAAAAACATGGAGGTCATCCACCACGCACAACTTGCGATGCAAGCGACGCCAGCGCAAGGGCAGTACCACCCCCACCCATCCCAAGGGCAAAAATCGGTGCCATTGAACCCCTGCGTCTTCAAAACGCTTCTCCCACAGATCAGCCAACGGCGGAGTTCCAATACCGTCCACCATCACCATCACCGACACGCCTCTTTGCGCAGCGCGGATCAAAGCATTGGCCACAGACTCGCCGGTAGTATCAAAATTAAAAATATAGGTTTCTAAACGGACTTCGTTTTGACTGGCGTCTAACGCTTCAATCAAAGAAGGAAAGAAAGCGGCACCCCCAGGCAACAAGCGCACCGCGTGGCCAGGGGATAAATGCACTGTCTTCATAACGCGAACTCCGCGATCAAGGGAAGATGGTCTGACATCTGCGCCCAAATCGCACCCTTGGGAACGTCCAAGCGCAAAGGTCGCAAGCCCCGCGCAAACACATGATCCAACTGAACCAAAGGCAAGCGCGAGGGAAACGTAGCGACTCGAACGCCTTTAAAAGCCAGCAAACCTGCGGCATGAAACTGAGATTGAACTCTGCTGCTCCAATCGTTAAAGTCCCCCGCCACGAGTAAGGGCGCATCGGGTGGAATTTCACGCGCAATAAAACGGCACAGCTGCGCCAATTGGCGAATTCGGCTGGAACGGATGAGCCCCAGATGGACCACCAGCACATGGACACTTTGGCCATGGATCAAAACTTCCGAGTGCAACAGGCCGCGCTGTTCAAACCGGTGGTCAGACATGTCTTCATGCTGGTGCGTCAGAACCGGCCAACGCGACAACATCGCGTTTCCATGTTCGCCGTGCCGGGTTACCGCATTGGTTTGGTAAACCGCGGCATACCCTTCGGGCGCTAAAAATTCTGCTTGGCCCATCGCAGGCCAATGGCGAAAGTACTTTTCTTCGCGCCGGTGTAACTTACGAACCTCTTGCAAACAGACCACATCCGCGTCGAGCTGCTCTACCGCATGGCCCAGATTGTGAATCTCCAGGCGTCTCTTTGGGCCCATGCCTTGGACCCCTTTGTGAATGTTGTAGGTCACCACCCGAACGGTGTGGGTCACGTGTGGAGGCCTTTGCAAGTGGATCGCAAAAACGCAGCGGTTGTTTTAAAAATTAAATAGAAAAAAATTGCTGCCACAATAGCGACTAGTTGTTATCTGTGCATCACACAGTAATGACTCGAATATAACTGGCAATCTGCCAGTGGCATCGGGAGAGACTTCCCGACCTCTGCAAAGAGGCCCTAGAAGCGCCGAAGGAGCAACCGCCCCGGAAACTCTCAGGCAAAAGGACCGATGCTGCTTTGATCTCTGAAGAGCTTCCGAGCCTCACGTCGCTCGGTGCACCGAAGGAGCAAGTCGGCCAATGCCTTTCAAGGCGGTCGATGAATCTCTCAGGTCCAAAACAGAGGGGGCGCTTGACCTGCATCTTTTTGCAGGCGGGTTTTACCCCCTTGGCGTTTTTTGGACACACTCAAATGAAATCAATTGCAGTCATTGGCGGCGGGATTACCGGCGTCACCACCGCCTACGCCTTGGCCAAGCGGGGCTTTAAAGTCACTCTGTTCGAGAAGCACCGCTATGCGGCGATGGAAACATCGTTTGCCAACGGCGGGCAGCTTTCAGCATCCAACGCCGAAGTGTGGACGCATCTTTCCACCATCGTGAAGGGCATGAAATGGATGTTGAAAGCCGACGCGCCTTTGCTAGTCAACCCCAAACCCAGTTGGCACAAACTGTCTTGGTTTGCTGAGTTTGTTTGCAATATTCCCCATTACGAACGCAACACCATTGCCACCACGCAGTTGGCGATTGCAGCGCGGGAACATATGTTTGCTTGGGCCGCCGAGGAAAATATTGATTTCGACCTCAAGCAACAAGGGATCTTGCATATCTACCGCGACAGAGCCGGGTTTGACCACGCCGCACAGGTCTCCAAACTCTTGGCCCAAGGCGGATTAGACCGCCGCGCCGTGAGCCCTTCAGAGATGAGATCAATTGAGCCCGCTTTGGCGGGAACCTATTACGGTGGTTATTTCACAGCCAGCGATTCCACGGGCGATATTCATAAATTCACCACGGCCATGGCCGCCGCTGCCGCCCGTTTGGGCGTCGTGTGCCTGTATGAGCAAGACGTCAAAAGAGTGACTCGGCAAGGCCCGCAAATCAGGGTGGAAACCGAAAGTATGGACGGCCTGCAGACTCTGCATTTTGATGGGGTCGTTGTGTGCGCAGGAACCGCAAGCCGAGCGATTGCGGCGCAACTCGGCGACCGAGTCAACATTTATCCTGTGAAAGGGTATTCCATCACGGTGAATTTGCCCGATGCACGCAGCCAGGCAAGCGCCCCCACGGTAAGCCTGCTTGACGATGAAACCAAATTGGTGACCAGTCGCTTGGGGGTTGACCGGTTGCGCGTTGCCGGGACCGCCGAGTTCAATGGGTTTAACCGTGACATTCGTGCTGACCGAATTCGCCCTTTGACCGATTGGGTGGCGCAATGCTTTCCGGGGGTGAGTACCGAAAACGTGATCCCCTGGGCGGGGCTGCGACCCATGATGCCCGACCTCATGCCCCGGGTGGGCCGAGGCAAAGCGCCCAATGTGTTCTACAACACAGGGCACGGACACTTGGGTTGGACTTTGTCGGCCGTTACGGCCGAAATGGTGAGCGACGTGGTGCTGGGAGCGCGTTAACTCCAGCTAACATCTGGGAATGCCTGCGA
>JBAXOC010000128.1:0-4982 GCA_037133455.1 Comamonadaceae bacterium
TGCGGGTGAGCCAGTCGCTTAAGTCAAAGCCTTCGTGCAGCTCCGTTTTCGCGCTATGGGCGTCGCTTAAGTGGGCCGCCGCTTGGCGGCCTTCTAAAGCGAGGGCATGAAAAGGATTGGCCTCTCCGCTTAAGGTTTGAAGTCCCGCGTCAAAGTTGCTGGCATGCCAAAAACTTTTGAGCTGACGCGCGTGTTGTGCGAGGCGGCGTAAATCGAGTGTTTTGAGCACGATCACCATCCACGATGCCAGCGACATTGCTAAGAGCAAAATCAAAACGCAGCGCGTGACCGCATCGCCTTGGGCCCATACATTGAAAAGTCCGTTGCTAAGATTCATAGGTCATAGAGCCCAAAATTCAGTCCAAAACAAAAGCCAGTGGTACCTTAAACCACATTTCCTCAGGAACACCGCCGCGCTTACCGGGCACATAACGCCAGCGTAAAACGGTTGCCAAAGCCGCCGCGTCCAGCCGCTCAAAGCCGCTAGATTTGACGATCTCCGCTTTTTGCGCTTTGCCTTCAACGCCAATCAATACATTCAATACCACCTGCCCCTGTTCGCCGCGTCGAACGCTCAGAGCGGGGTAATCGGGTTTGGGGTTTTGTAGATAAGCGGCAACATGGGTTGGCAGTTCTACTTTAGCAGGGGCGGGGCTGGTAGTGGCTGGGCTCGTTGCAGTGATAGTTGCCGAAGCCGTTGCGGGTGTCGTCGTTAGCGGCGTGTTGGGGTTAGTAGCTGTCTGATTGGGGCTGGGCTGTAAGGCTGGCGGCTGGGGTTGCGGCGTTAAGGGGGAAGGCGAAGGTTTTGTGGCTTTAACGGGGGGCGCAGGGGGTGTTGCAATAGGAGTTGCAATGGGGTTTGTAATCGGGCTTGCAAGAGGCTTCAAAGGTGCTCGGTTAACGTCAATGGACGAACTGATCAATTGGACGGGTACCACCACCTCAGCCATTTTTTCTAACAAGCCACTTTGAAATAGCCACAAACCCGCACCGTGAATCAACAGCACCCCCACCACGACGAGCGTGTTGCGTTGGACGGTAGGGGTGCGTTGGACCATAGGTGGAAAAAATAAGCTTCAGATTATTGCTTAGGCTTTTTACCCATATCGCCGTGTTGGTGTCCACCCATGTCGGCCCCACCGTCTGGTGCCGCTTGGGCTACGGGAACCTTCAAATCCATTTTGCTTTCAACGCCTTTGGCGTCTTTAAACACCAAGGTCAGGGGAATCGTGGTGTCTTTTTGCAAAGGCAGTTTCAGGTCCATGAGCATGACGTGGTAGCCGCCAGGTTTAAGGCTGGTGGCTTTGCCTGCGGGCAATTCCAAACCACCCTCAACCGCGCGCATTTTCATGACGCCGTTGTCCATTTTCATTTCGTGGACTTCGGTGACGCCAGCTACGCTGGAGGAAACACCCACCAATTTGGCATTGGTTTTTGCGGTAAGCGTCATGAAGGCGCCGGTGGCCTTTTGGCCTTGAACGGTTGCGCGGGCCCAAGCGCCTTTAACTTCGACGTTTTGGGCAGAGGCTTGGCTCGAGAGTGAGAGCGCAAGCGCAAGCAAGGTGGCGCTGAGTGCGGCGTGAAGTTTCATACAAGCTCCTGAGGTTAAACAATAGAGAACGAAAAAATCAATGGGCGTGGCCGCCAGCGGGCTGAACGTCGAGGACTTCCAGTAGCGCTGCCGGCGATTTCAGGCCTTTGGTGGAATTTCCAGAAGTGGGAACGTCGACCCAGTCGTTGGAGCCTTTGGGACACGATTGAACCACTTTGAACCAGAGGGGACCGGCTTTGGCAGGGGTGGTTCCGCGCACGACAAACTCGTCGTAATACGCTGCGGGCAATGCGTTTTCTGCGCCTTTGGCTGTCCAAGTGATTTCAAGAACACCCTCGGTGTATTTCTTCCCATGGCTTTCGTACGGTGTGGCCAAGGGGCCGACTTTGGTGCTCACCGTCCAGCCGGCTTTGGGCATGGGTTGGGCCGCGTTAAAGCCAGCGGGAATGGTGATGCGCAGGGCGGTGGTGGGCTCAGCGTCGCAACCGTGGCCGACCCGAAAGGTGGCGCGGTAGCTGGCGTTGGCAGCGGCTGCGCCATCTTGCAGTACCACGTGGGCGAGTGCAGGTGTTTGGCTGGCAACGAGGGCGAGTGTGGCAACAAGGCCAGAGAAGAAAAGTTTTTTCATGTCGAGAGTCTTTAAAAAATAAATCGATACGAATGCGCCAGTGGCGCAAACGGAAGCGTTTTGCAAACCCATTAGAGCCACATCAAAGTTTTGATGCGGCTTAAAGGGTGGCGATTTTTCAAAGAAAAAGAGGCGGCCCGCGACCGGGTGGCGGTGCGGCGCTGTGAGAAACTGGCACAGCCAGTGTCGCGAGACGCGATGTGTGCGACAAGGGCCCCGCGGCGGCAGTCACAACCATGCTGCCAGGCGCCGGGGCTGCGACTGGCAAACAAAGAACGCAATCTAAGCTGTGGCTTGGCTGAGATGTTTGTGGATCTGTAGGATCAGCATTGACATCAACCAACTGCACCATGCCTGTGGCGCTACACACCAAAGTCGTACTGTGCGGCTGAAGCAGCGGCGAGGCCACCGCGACACCCAGTGCAAGACACCAAACAGCGACTACCCATCGCAAGAGCGAGCGTGCTTGGCGAAGGGATTGCAGAGGCGTCATGGCGGAGATTATGGCAGCAAGGCTGCTATCCTAGTGCGCTATGCAAAGCCTCTTTCACCTCGCCATCCATGTCACTGACTTAGCCGCAGCCCGTGGTTTTTACGGAGGCGTCTTAGGGTGCAAGGAGGGACGCAGCACGGACACCTGGGTGGACTTTGATTTTTTTGGCCACCAAATGTCTTTGCATCTCGGAGCGCCTTTTGCAACCACCCTGACCGGCCACGTGGGGGACACGCTGGTTCCTATGCCGCATTTCGGTTTGGTACTGGCCTTGTCTGATTGGCACGTTGTGGCTGAGCGCTTAAAGCGCGCCAAAGTGGCTTTTGTATTGGAGCCGCAATGCCGGTTTGCTGGACAAGCCGGCGAACAGTGGACGATGTTTTTTACTGACCCGTGTGGCAACCCGATTGAAGTCAAGGGCTTTGCCTCACTTACTACCGTTTACGCCACATGATGAATTACACCTTCGCTTCCGCGACGATTTTGCTGCTGCTGATTACCGACCCCGTTGGAAATATCCCCGTGTTTGCCAATGCGCTCAAGCACGTCGCCCCTGAACGACGGGCGCGGGTGATTTTGCGAGAAATACTGATTGCTTTTTTCTTGCTCTTAACGTTTATGTTTGTGGGCGAAGGTTTTTTGCGTGTGATGAACTTAAGCGAGTTGTCTTTGCAAATTGGCGGTGGTGTGATTTTGTTTTTAATTGCGCTGCGCATGGTCTTTCCGCCGCCAGCGGCTGAAGAAGCGGAAATCTTGACCGAGCCTTTGATCGTTCCTTTGGCGATTCCGGCAATTGCGGGCCCCTCTGCGTTAGCAACGGTGTTGCTCTTGGTATCCCAACAACCCGAACGGCGTTTGGAGTGGATCGCGGCGTTGTGCGTCACCATGGTCATTAGCGCCGTGGTACTGGTTTCAGCAGAGCGCATTCAGCGCATCATCGGCCCGCGTTTAGTCACCGCAGTCGAGCGCTTGATGGGCTTGGTGTTGGTGTCCGTAGCCATTGAGATGATGCTAAGGGGCGCCAAGACCTTTGCTATGCAATTGAAGTAAGCGCGGTGACGTCTTGCGCAATCGCGCCAAATACACCCAAACCGTCTCGCCCCTTCATCTCGATGCGCACCGCATCGCCGCTGTGTAAAAAGTCAGCCACAGCGTTGCCGTCTTGCTGGGTTTCCATCGCGCGCTTCTCAGCGATGCTGTGGTAGCCCTTAGGCCAATCGGTCTGGCCGTTTTTCTCGACACCGGGGCTGCGAACGGTCCCGCTACCAACTAAAGTGCCCGCGCTGAGTTTGCGACTGCTTGCCAGCGCAGCGATGAGATCCCCAAAGTGGTGGTTCATATCTTCACCTGTGTCGCACAGGCCGACCTTGCGGCCGTTCAGAGTGGATTGCAATGTCAAATGCACCCGGCCTTGTGACCAGGCTTCTCCGAGTTCGTCCGGGGTGACCGCCACGGGTCCAAAAGCGGTTCCCGCATCTTTCGGACTGTGGTTGTTGAGCAAATGGAGCGACCAATGGTTGGCAAGTAAAACCAGGCGAATGCCTTCAATGGCTTTCTCGGGCGAGCAGCCTTGGGGTATGTCACTGATCGCGACAGCTAACTCGGCGCTGAAATCTAGGCCTTTGTTTACATCTGCGCAAACAAAGGCGTCTTGCGCTCCCAAAAAGCTGTCGCTGCTGGTTTGTACGGGCAGCGGCGCATCGCTGGCAAAACCCCCGCCGCGGGCCCACTGGTACGCACGGGGTAGCGGGGCTAAACATTGCGCGGGATTGAATGCAAAGGCATTGCGCAACCGACCGGCGTTAAGCAGGTCAGACAGGTCTTGCAACTGCGGGCTTAGGTAGTTCCAGTCATCGAGCACCTGTTGGAGGCGGTTGGCAATATGGGTGGGGTAAACGGCTTGGGTCAGGTCACGCGATACGACAACGAGTTGTCCGTCGCGGCTGGCGTCTTGGTAGCTTGCAAATTTCATGGCTGAATTGTCGCTCCAAATACGGCGGCCCACAGCGCCAAACCGGCTGCCTGTTCATGGGCTGCAACATCCGGGCCGACTTGGGTGGGTTCTTCGTTGAGACGCGCCCGGTGTTGAATTTGTCTGAGCGTGCGGTAGGCGCTGGCGGCGTGGGCGCCGATGGGCGCTCGGATCAGGCCGCAGTTTTGAGCGCGTTGCAGCAAAGCGATGTTGCCCACGTTATCCAGTAATTCCGGATGCCGATGGCCTTCGCTTAGCACCAAAAATTGAACTGCAAATTCGATATCCACCATGCCGCCAGGGCTGTGTTTGACATCAAAATGGTTGCCTTTGATGG
>JBAXOC010000129.1:0-4976 GCA_037133455.1 Comamonadaceae bacterium
GATTTGTTCTCGAGGCGACGTAAAAGGGTCTGAGCTAGCGCATTGATGGGCGGGGGTGAACCTGCGGATACCGCCTGAAGCCGGCCTTGCTCGGCGATGACTTTTTCAGAGTAGCCGTTGTCTTCATCCAGGTTTCCAGCGCCCACATACAAGCGCAAACCGCCATCAATAGAACCTGCTCGAGAGATGCATTCCTTAAGAATCAGAACGCCAATTTTTATATTTGTTCGTGGGTCAAATGCAGCCATCTTTCCACCAAAAGACTCAAATTTGTCAACATGGATGTGCGTCATCACTTGCATGAGCCCTTGGGCACCAGCCGGACTTTGAGAAAAAGGATTGAAACCTGACTCGACGGCCATGACAGCCAAAATGAGATGCGGATCAATGCGGGCGCGCTTACCCGATTCAAACGCCTCTTCGACCAAGGCTCCAATGGCTTCGGGGGCGCGGTTGTACTTGCGACCTAGCCAGTTGGCCAATGCCGCTTGCGATTTCGGTAGCTCTTTCAGGCTGATGGCCGTGGCGCGTTCAGCCGGTGTTCCCGACACCAAGCCAGAGATAATCTCTTGGCGGTCTTGCAACCACGTCATCAGTTGGACCTCGCCGGCTTGGCGAATGTCCGGTTGGGCGACCACCGTGATCGTCGCAAACATCACGGCCAAGCCCAGCAAAGCAAAGCTGCTGTGGGTGATTTCAAAAAAGCCATTGCCAATATCTCTTGCTACGACAGCAAGATTTTCGGTGAATGGGGTGGTTGATTTCATGAAAAAAGAAGTTGACTGAAAAGGCCTTAGGCGTTGGCGGAAACGGGCCAAAGAGGCGGTTTGAGTTGTCAGTGCGACGTAATTCTAGGAAGCATTTATATACCGGTCAAGAATATCAAACTCGATCTTCATTGTAATTTTTATTTAAAGCTTGGATTCACTGGTAAAAATATCGAACCGGGGACAATTCGCGGCGAAAATGCAGCTTAAATTTTTTTGATTTCTCTTTACAAAGGCTCCACGTGCCGTCGACTTCCGCTACAAAAACAACAGATATTGCCCAATTGGACCAAATGACCGGAGGGGCATTCACCGCCCCCACCGCCGGCGAGCGTTCCGCACGTGTCAAAGAATGGCTGCTCACCGAGCCCAGCCCTGAGAAATTAGCCGAAGTGTTTAAAGAGCTAAGCAGCCGCGATAAAGGGGCTGCCAAGCTATTACGCGAACGTTTAGACGAGGCCAAGCGCCACAAAGAACAAGAACATTTATCAAGCGAATGGGCCGCCAAAGCCCAGGCTTTGATGGCTGTTGCCAAACTCAATATTGCCGATGCTTTGGCTTGGCAGCGCGACGCAGCCAAGGCGGGCGCACCGCTGAGCAAAGAGCCTCTAGCGGGTTTCAAAGTTCAGCTGGCCGATCGGGTTCGTGCGATTGAAGACTTAGAGCACCAAACCCAAGTTCAACGAGAAGCCGCCGTTCTGATGGCGCAGCGCATTGAGGTGTGGTCTACCAAATCTTGGCGAGAAGCCCAAGGCGCTTTAGACGCGCTGGGTACCGATGTCAATACATGGCAAGCCCAAGCCGCTGCCTTGGTGGCTAATCCGGATTGGGCTAGCGTTGATTTGAAGTTCGCGCCCTTGTTGGATGCATCTCGCGGGCAGTTGTTGTTGGTCTGGAACGCGTTTCAGTTGGCCTTGAAGCAGGCGCTTGATGCTTCGAATGACGCCGCAGCAGATTTACCGCCAGTGGCAGTGTGGGCCGACGAGTTGCGGGCTGCGCGTGGTGTTGCCAACCCGCCGGCTGCCACCCCCAAACCCAAAGTAGACCCTGAAGTTCGCGCTGCTGCCAATGCCGCTGTTCAAGAAGCTATCACCAAGTTGGAGACGCAAACTTCCGAAGGCCACGGCAAAGCCAGCGCTGGCGCTGCCCAAGCATTGCGCCACGCGCTCAAAGAATTTGGCAAAGCGATTGATTCCAAAGTAGACGGCTTGGCCCATGCGGCCTTAGCTGCAGCCGGAGAGCTTGAAGGTTGGCAGCGTTGGCGGGCGGATCAACTTCGCGAAGAGTTGCTGATCAAGGCCGAAGGCTTGCTTAAACGCCCTGAGGGCCAAGCGATTGGCGGGCGAAAAATGCAAGACATGCTGCGCACTATGCGCGAGCAGTGGAAGCAAACCGACCAAGGCGGCTTACCGAACCATGCCCTGTGGAAACGCTTTGATGAGGCCTGTAACGAGGCTTACAAGGTGGTTGAAGCTTGGCTAGAAAAAATCAAAGCCGATGCCATCGAGCACCGCAAGCAGCGTTTGGCGCTGATTGAGGAAGTCAAGGCATGGGCTGAAGCCAATCGAACCGCCTTAGACGAGGATTGGAAAGGCTTTAGCCGCATCCTGCATCAGTTCGGCGACCGTTGGCGCGATGCGGGCCACCTAGGTGAAAAAGCCTTTGCAGAATTGCAGCCCTTGTGGAAAGCGGCTATTTCCCATGCGGCCGAGCCGCTGGAGACCATGCAGACGCAAAGTTTGCAACTGCGCCACGCCATGATTGAAGAAGCCAAAATATTGGGCGAGGCGGCGGTATTGCGTATCGACGCAGTCAAGGGATTGCAACAACGCTGGCAAGCGCAAGCGCATGCCATCCCGATTGACCGTCGGCAAGAGCAAAAACTGTGGGACGCATTTAGAAAACCGATTGACGATGCGTTTCAACGCAAATCAGCTGAGCGCGAAAAAGCCGAAGCCTCTTTAGGAGCGCGTGACCGTGTGGTCTTAGACGCTTCTAAAGCGCTACAAACCGCTAACGCAGCAGGTGACGCGCAAGCAATTCGCAGTGCGATGGCTGCGCTTGAAGCGGCTTTGCATGGACAAGCCCAGGCCCAGGCAGCCGCACAGGCAGCCGGTGCCCATGAAGAGCAAGCCCAGGCGCTTATTCAAGAAGGTGCTCCAGACGCTTCCATTGCTGTCGAGCCAAATGCCGAGCCAACTGCTGAGACAGAAGCTGCCCCGGCGTCCGAACCCTTGTCTGAAACAGTAACTGAAACAGTGTCTGAGACCGCTCCCGAAAGCGTTGAAGCGCAAATCCCGCCCCCTCCAGAAAAAATTACTCCCAAAGCCCCACCAAAACCCGTGGTTGCTATGCGTGGCGATGATCGCCCGGGAATGAAAAAAGAAGTGCCATCAAGTGATGCAGGGCGATTTGGTAAGCCTGGAACGCGCCGGGACGCTGGGCGCAGCGACAGCCGCCCGCCCCGCCAAGACCGCACTGACCGGACCGATCGTCCCGCGTTTGATCCGAAAAATGCGCCGCCGCGTTTGGGTGACGCTGCCTTTAGAGCCCAGCGCGAAGCCTTAGACAACGCGCAGTTTGCGTTGAAGAAATTAGCAGCCCAAGCCCATGGTGAGGCGCTTACCCAATTGCTGACGGCGTGGGAAACCAAAAACGCCGCAGCAGTTCCCAGTGTTCAAGACCTTGGAAACCGCGTGAACGCGGCGATCCGCACGGTATGGGTGGCTGCCATTGGCGGCATGGCGCCTGCAATGGCCAAGCCTGTGTCCGCTCAAGATGCGTTGTTGCGTTTAGAGATGGCCGCTGAAGTTCCAACCCCAGCAGACCACTTAGACGCGCGTCGGGCATTACAACTTCAATTGCTGACCCGCCGAAATGACCCTGCGCCTCAACAAACTTGGGGCCACGATGCGTCTTGAGTTCTTCGTATGGGGCGGAAGATGCGCGTCGGGTACAAAACACGCTGAAAGTCTTGCTCAAGCGTTAGATTAAGCACCGGACGTTTTCTAAAGATGCGGCAAAGCAATCCGCTCGGGTTGCGTTGCCGCAGCGCTGGCTTGCTTTGACAGTGTGAGTCGCAGAACCTCGGCGCGTTGGGGCGCAGCGCTTAAATCCCAGTCACTTAAAACCCAGCGACTGCGCGTGGCGTTTAAGGCATGGTGGGCAGGGCGGTGGGTGTGCCCGTGAATCATGTGGTCTGCTTGGTGCTCTTCTAGGATATCTAGTGCAGCGGCGGTATCGACATCTGCAAAAAAACCAGTGAGGGTCTTTTTTTTCGCTTCGCTTTGCATGCGCATGTCGCGGCCCATGGCCTGGCGTTGTTCCAAGGGCTTTTGTAAAAAATCATGTTGCCACTCTGGGCTTCGAACCAACCGACGCAAGTCTAAATACGCAGTGTCAGAGAGGCAAAGCGCATCGCCATGCGTGAGCAACCACCGACCGTTAGGGGTTTGCAATACGGTGGGGTCTTCCATGCGGGTGGCGCCGCAGGCGGTCATGCAATCGGAGCCCATGAGAAAGTCGCGGTTCCCGCAGAGAAAATAAATATCGATTTTTTGACTGGCAAGCTTCAGAAGCTTTGCAACCTGAGCCTCAAAGCTGCCGGTCTGAGCGAGGCAATCATCGCCTACCCACACTTCAAAGAGGTCGCCTAATATAAAAAGCGCGTGGGCGGGGCTGCTTTGAAGATAGCTTTCAAGCGCCGCCAAAGTTTGGGGCTCTTGGGCTTGCAGGTGCAAGTCAGAGATGAAATCTACGGTGTCCCAATGGGCTTTGGCGCGTAGTTCCATCGCTGTGGGCGCAGTGAAGTTACAGGGCGACGGCTTTTTCGATCACCACGTCTTCATTGGGGACGTCGTCATGAAAGCCGCTGCGGCCGGTTTTGACGCTTTTAAGCTTGTCCACAATCTCTGTGCCTTCAACGACTTTGCCGAACACGGCGTAACCCCAGCCTTGAGAAGTTTCGCCGGTGTGATTTAAAAAATCGTTGTTAGCGACGTTGATGAAAAACTGTGAGGTCGCTGAATGGGGGTCGCCCGTGCGGGCCATGGCCAGGGTGTAGTTGTTATTTTTGAGGCCGTTGTTGGCTTCGTTTTCAATCGGGGCTTTGGTTTGTTTTTGTTTCATGCCCGCTTCCATTCCGCCGCCTTGAACCATAAAGCCAGGAATGATGCGGTGAAAAATGGTGTTGTCATAGTGACCGCTGGC
>JBAXOC010000130.1:0-4903 GCA_037133455.1 Comamonadaceae bacterium
CAAGGTTGCCAGCGTTTTTCTTTCCTGCGCATCCATTTCCACATCTTCAGGAATCGCCCAAATGCTTGGCGCAGGAACGCTCGAAGCCAAGATCAAACCATTGCGATCCAAAATGCGCCCGCGATTGGCGGGTAACTCCAACGTTCGAGCAAAGCGAACTTCTCCTTTGTGCTGGAAAAAGTCATTGTTGAACACTTGAATATACGCAGCGCGTGCGCACAAACCTACAAAGGCCAGCGCGATGGCAGCCACCACAAATTTGCTGCGCCAGACTGGCGTACGACTTGCCAGCAACGGGCTTGATGTGTACTGAATGCTACGGCTCATGGCTTCACCGCTGTGGTCGTGGTCGAAATATGCGCAGGCATCGCCACTTCACCCGATGCTGTCAGATAGTTCGTGATACCGGGGCTGACTTGGCGCATTTGCAATTTTTCACGCGCCAGACGCTCTACCCGCGCTGGGGTGGCTTGGCTGCGCTTTTCGACCTGCAAGCGATCAAACTCTGTTTTCAAATGCCTTGTCTCGCTGCGTGCTTTATCTAACTCCGTAAATACCCTGCGTGACTCATATTGAACCGCCACCAAGTACATTGCACTTGCCAAACTTGCTAGCAATAACGCAACGCTCACACGTGTCATGCGGCTGCCCCCATTGCAGTTTCAGTTCTGAAAGCGATGCGCATGATGGCGCTGCGTGAGCGCGGATTGAGGCCAATCTCTTTCGCACTCGGCCGGGTTCTGCCACCTGCGCGCAGGCGCATGGGTTTAGGCGGCGCAAATGGCGTGCGGCGGTCGTATTCGTCCTTGGAGTGCTTGGCAATGAACTGCTTGACAATGCGGTCTTCAAGAGAATGAAAGCTGATGACTACCAAACGTCCGCCGGGTTGCAATACTTTCAGTGCCGCTTCTAACGCCTGCTGTAACTCTTCAAGCTCGGCATTGATGAAAATCCGAAAAGCCTGAAATGTGCGCGTTGCAGGGTTCTGGCCCGGCTCGCGGGTTTTGACCGTGTCAGCCACGAGCTGGGCCAATTCGGTGGTGGTTGAAACAGGGCCCCGCTCCTGTCGGCGAGCGACAATCGCCTTTGCAATGGAGCCAGCAAACCGTTCTTCGCCATAGTCACGTATCACCTCCGTTATATTTTCTACATCCGCATCGGCCAACCACTGGGCCACGCTCATTCCGCGCGAGGTGTCCATACGCATATCGAGCGGCCCTTCAAACCGAAAACTAAAGCCGCGCACAGCCGTATCAATTTGTGGAGAGCTCACGCCCAGGTCCATCAATAAGCCCGCAACGCTGCCAGCAGGCAAGTTCTCAAGATGGGAAAAACTTTCTTGTCGAATGCTAAAGCGCGCATCGAGAATGCTTTTGGATTCAGCGACGGCTTCGAGGTCACGATCAAACGCAATCAATTTCCCACTAGGGGAAAGTTGCGACAAAATTAAACGCGAATGGCCGCCCCGACCAAAAGTTGCATCGACGTAGATACCTTCAGACACTTGCAATGCCTCTACCGCCTCGTTGAGTAAAACGGTGGTGTGGCTGGTGGGCGCTTCCATTGCTGCGCCTAAAAGGAAAAGTCTTTAAAGACATCCGGCATCTGCTCTTGCATTGCCTTGGCCTCTTGCGCTTCGTAGCTTACTTTGTCCCACAGCTCGAAGTGGTTGCCCATTCCTAGCAGCACAGTGTCTTTGGTGATTCCCGCACCTTGGCGCAATTCAGGAGAAATCAAAATGCGACCGGTGCTGTCGAGCTCGACATCCATCGCATTACCTAAAAAAATTCGCTTCCACCACTGCGCTGCCATTGGCAAAGATGCGATTCGGTCGCGGAAAAGATCCCACTCTGGTCGTGGAAACACCATGAGACACCCGTGGGGATGCTTGGTGATGGTGATTTGGCCCGCCGCTGTCGCACTCAAAACGTCACGGTGCCGGGTTGGCATAGAAAGCCGACCCTTGGCATCGAGAGCGAGTGACGAAGCACCTTGAAACACCACAAAAAACCTCTTAATCCAAAGAAACCCAGCAAAAAGCACTCGGAAAGCACTTTTCACCACTTAATTGCACTTTTTTGCACTTTAACAGCAAATACTAAACTTGCAAGGCTCCAGAGAGAGATTTTTTCAATGAAATCAAAGACTTAGGCGCGGTTTTTGAACTTTAATAACTCAAAAAACCGTTCTAAATTAAGTACTTAGCTGACCTTATGAATGTAAAACTTCAAAAAAATATGTTTTGAGGTTTTTCACCACTCCGCCCACTAGATGTACAAAAGGCACCGCTATTGCTAGGGGTGCCTTGTGTAAAAACGCATGTGTTGCGCAAAAAAACGAGGGTCAATCTCCAAACATTTTTTGCTTGAGTTCTCTGCGTTGTTGTGCCTCTAACGACAATGTCGCCGTCGGTCGCGCAAGCAAACGTCCCACACCGATAGGCTCACCCGTTTCATCGCAATATCCGTAATCGCCAGCATCAATGCGGGCAATAGATTGCTCGATTTTTTTCAGCAATTTTCGCTCACGGTCTCGGGTACGAAGTTCGAGCGCGTGCTCTTCTTCAATGGTGGCACGATCAGCAGGGTCTGGAACGACGGAAGTATCTTCGCGCAAGTGTTCGGTGGTCTCTCCGGCGCTGTTGAGAATATCGCGCTTAAGGGCACTGAGCTTCAAACGAAATGCGGCTAGTTGCACTTCATTCATGTACTCTGAATCAGGCATCGCCATTAACTCAGTATCTTTCAAATCCGCAACCTGCTTGGTTTTCCAATTGTTGGCTAACTTGCTGTCTTTTTTGACGGTTGGTGGAATCATCGGAACGATGACAAAAGAGGCTGGCGTTTGCGAGTAACTCGCTTTCGCTGCGGTCGAAGCCACTGACTGCGCCATCGAAGGCACGGTGAGCCCGGCGAGGCGGGAAGAAGGACGGCCAGATTTGATAGGGACTGCGCCGGGAGCGGTTGCTGTAACACTGCTGTCTACAGCTTTCAAGACGGGAGAATTCACGGGAGACTGGGTTTTCGTTTTCGCCACACTTTTTGAAGGCGATGGCTTATTTTTAGGGGGAGTTGTCTTCGCCACTTTCGATTTCACGAAGGCTTTGACAACGGGCTTTTTCACTGAAACAGGTGCCTTGTGAGGCACTTGTTTTTTAGGAATTGGTTTTTTAATAGCTGCTGGTTTTTTAGCAGCAGGTTTGGCTTTAGTAATTGGCGTTTTTTTCGCTACCGTAGCCGCTTTTTTCACCGCCACCTTTTTAAGTGGTATTGCTTTTTTGACAGGTTTCGCAACGGCTTTTTTTGCCACTACCTTCTTAGCAATGACTTTCTTAGCGACCAATTTTTTTTGCGGCGCTTTCTTAGCAATCACTTTTTTTGCAACGGCTTTATTCACGACTGCTTTCTTCACAGCTGCATTTTTTAGCACCGGTTTTTTAGCAAGCACTTTTTTAGCAATCACCTTCTTTGCGGGCGTCGCTTTTGCTTTTGCCTTAGCGCTTACCTTGACAGGTGCGGCCTTGGTTTTGGCGTTGGATTTCTTTTTCTCAATCACTTTCCCGGTTTTCGCTTTCACTACGTGTCTCCTAGCAGAAACTGGCTGCGCTTGCTAAATGGGTGCTGGAAATCCAGCCTGAACCTGAGCGGACGAACCGACCGCTTCGGCGCGGGAGTGTACAGGCTTCACATGTGCATTTTCCATACGTTGCAAAATCGACACAAAGATTGTTTTTTTTAAGGTCCCCAGAATTTACACCAGCGCTTGCTCCATGCCTTGCAGAAGAATATCCTTGGGCAAGTCAATGCCAATGAAGACCATCTTGCTAGATTTATGCTCTTCGGGCCCCCAAGCGGGGCCTAAGTCGCTGCCCATGAGCTGGTGAACGCCTTGAAAAATCACCTTGCGGTCCGTTCCCTGCATATACAAAACACCTTTGTAGCGCAGCATACGGGGGCCGTAAATATTGACAATTGCGCCTAAAAAGTCTTCTAGCTTGGCGGGGTCAAAAGGGCGATCGGACTTAAACACAAAGCTTTTGACATCATCGTCCGTATGGTGGTGGTGTCCATGGGATTGGTCGTGCGACGCGTTGTGAGAAGTTTTGTGGGAAGGGTGGTCGCAGGCTTCGCCTTCAGCGTGGTGATGATGTGCGTGGTCATGGTCGTGCGCATGATCGTGGGTGTCGACCTTCAGAAAATCGGGATCAATGTCTAGCTTGGCATTGAGATTAAAGCCGCGCAGATCAAACACGTCTTTGATCGCCACCTCACCAAAATGCACCGTTTGCTGGGGTGCGCGAGGGTTCATGTGCTTTAAGCGGTGTTTCAAGGCCTCAAGTTCGTCTTTAGAAACCAGCTCGGATTTGCTGATAAAGATTTGATCCGCAAAGCCTACTTGGCGACGTGCCTCTTGGCGATCATTGAGTTGGGTTGGGGCATGTTTGGCATCGACCAGCGTCAAAATCGAGTCGAGCAAATACGATTCGGCGATCTCATCGTCCATGAAAAACGTTTGGGCGACTGGCCCGGGGTCCGCCAAGCCCGTGGTTTCAATCACCACGCGATCAAAACTAAGCTCCCCTTTGCGTTTTTTCTCTGCCAAGTCCTGCAGGGTGACGCGCAAATCTTCCCGAATCGTGCAACAAATGCAGCCATTGCTCATTTGGATGATTTGCTCACTCGTATCAGAGACCAAAATATCGCTGTCGATATTTTCTTCACCGAACTCGTTCTCAATCACTGCAATCTTTTGACCGTGGGCTTCGGTCAAGATGCGTTTGAGTAAGGTGGTTTTTCCGGCGCCTAAAAATCCGGTAAGGATGGTTGCAGGTATGAGGGACATGCCCTATTTTACTTTTACAAAGCCTTAACCAACTCCGGCACGGCCACAAACAAGTCAGCCT
>JBAXOC010000131.1:0-4893 GCA_037133455.1 Comamonadaceae bacterium
AAATTTACAACCCCGGTGTTGGCAAGTACGACGTTGTGGTGGCGACTGGCCCAGAACAATCCTCACACCGCGGCGCTGGCCTTTGCCGCCTTTTGGACGGTCGCGGAGTTAGCGCGTGGCACGTGGCTCACCGGGTTTGGCTGGGGCGCAGGCGGTTACGCCCACCTTGAAGGTCCCTTGGCGTTTTATATTCCTTGGTTGGGCGTGTACGGCGTTGGGGCGCTATCGGCTTGGGCGGGGATGGCGCTGGCCCAAGGAAAAAACGGGCCACGCTGGCAAGGGGCAGCTCTGGTCTTGTTGGTTCTGATTTCAGTTGTAATCCCACACGCTTCAGAGCGCTTTAGCCGCAGCAACGGAGAACTCAGCGTGACAGTTTTGCAAGGCAATATCGCGCAAAACGAAAAGTTTGAAGCCCGCACCGGCATTGCCCAATCACTGGAGTGGTACCGCCAATCGCTTTTTAACGCGAAGACGCAGTTGGTGGTGGCCCCAGAAACTGCGCTTCCCGTGTTGCCGCAGCAACTCCCCGCGCAGTATTGGAATGAGTTACGAACCCACTTTCAACGCAATGGCCAAGCCGCGCTCATCGGCATTCCTTTGGGGGACAACACCTTGGGCTACACCAATTCGGTGGTGGGCTTCCTGCCTGAGTCCAAAGTGGTGTTGCGCTACGACAAACACCACTTGGTTCCCTTTGGTGAATTTATACCGCCGCTGTTTCGCTGGTTCACCGAATTGATGCACATCCCCTTGGGCGACTTCAACCGTGGCGCAGTCGCGCAAGCGCCCTTTGCCTTTGCAGGGCAGCGACTTGCGCCGCATATTTGTTACGAAGATTTGTTTGGCGAAGAACTCGCACAGCGCTTTGCTCAGCCCACTTCCAGCCCCACCGTGTTTGTCAACCTCAGCAATATCGCGTGGTTTGGGGACACCGTTGCCATCGACCAGCACCTCAATATTGCGCGGATGCGCGCCTTAGAGTTTGAGCGGCCATTTGTTCGCGCAACCAACACTGGGGCCACGGTGTTGATAGACCACCGAGGACAAGTCACCCACTCCGTACCTCGCTTAACCCAAGCTGTTTTAGTCGGCCAGATCAACGCCCGCGAAGGGCTCACGCCGTATGCGTGGTGGGCCAGCCGCTTTGGCTTGCTACCGCTTTGGCTAGTCTGCTTGGCGCTGGCCTTGTTTAGCCTTGCCCCATTCGCACGAGGCGGCCGGGTCGAGCGTCCAAAATAACCCCCTCTGCTTGTACCTGTTCTCCGGCCACCCAGGTGGCGACGTAGCCCTTGGCCCGCTGCACAAAACGCTTACCGCCTGCGGGTAAATCGTGTTCGAGCTTTGGTAGTCCTACGCTGAGTTTGACAGGGTCAATCGCGTTCAAATCGGCCCGCATGCCCGGGGCAATAACCCCGCGGTCGGTTAAACCCAAATAGCGCGCATTGCGCTGGGTCAGCATCTCGACCGCCCGCTCCAATTGCAGCGCATCGCGACCGCGATCTCTAACCCAATGGGTCAACATGAACGTCGTGAAGCTGGCATCACACACGGTGCCCACATGGGCGCCCGCGTCGCTTAGGCTGCTTAGCGCACGCGGATGGTCTAGCATTTTGCGCACTGTGTCCAATGAGCCTTCGTTGTAATTAAAAATCGGAAAGTAAATTAAACCTTCGCCGCTGCCTGCGCACAAGTGATCGTAAATCGCTTCTAACGCAGATATGCCCGACTGCTTCGCGCGGACCAAAAAGCTTTGCATCACCGAAGGCTCGTAATTCAGGGTATCTTCGAGTGCAAACATCCGCCCGCTAATCAACTCAATTTTTGCCAACAAGAGATCCACCAATGGCGGGATGGCGCTCCCATCACCAGCCAATCGGTCTGATTTTTCTTTGAGTAAGCGGGCTTTGCGTTCGGGTTCGCGCAGCGCTGCTGCCCGCTGTGCCAATGGCAAATGGGCCACGGCTTTGTAGGAAGCAAAGCCCATGAAAGGATGAAAGCTGGCCTCCAAACCAATCAACACCCCGATACCCCGCGCAGCCGTTTGCAAATACAAAGGCAGGCCTTGGGCAACGGCGGCGTCTACCCGCGATTGAATTTTGAGGTACTGATCGCCGCCCGGGTCGCGCTGCAACCAAGTTAAAGACACGGGTTTGCCACTGGCATGGGCCAAGGTTTCCACCAAATCAAATTCCGCGTCAAACTCTCCCGGCCCTTGCAAGAGGTTGTAATCACTCACGACTTGAATGACCCCGTGGTTCATTCCCTTCAAAACTCCGGCCAAGCCAGTCAGTTCTTGGGCGCTGGCGTTGGCCGCAGGCGTGTCTTTTCCTTCAGAGGTTCGGTGGTTGTCGCTGCGCCCGGTACTTAATCCCAAGGCGCCCGCTTCTAAGGCTTGCTTGAGCAAAACGGCCATCGCGTCAATCTCGGCCGGTGTCGCTGCGGTGTGCGCCAACGCGCGTTCACCCATCACATACATGCGCAACGGGTCGTGTGGAACCTGAACCAAATAGTCCAAGCTACGCGGCGTGGCTGCGAGCGCGTCCATGTACTGCGGGAACGTTTCCCAGTTCCAACGAATGCCTTCGTGCAGGGCAGCGCCTGGAATATCTTCCACGCCTTCCATGAGCTTGATCAAGTCGTCTTCGTGGCCGGGGCGCACCGGCGCAAAACCGACGCCGCAGTTCCCCATCACCAAGGTGGTCACGCCGTGGTAAATACTTGGGGTAAAACAATCGTCCCAGGTGGCTTGTCCGTCGTAGTGGGTGTGGATGTCAATAAACCCAGGCGTGATCCACAGGCCCGTAGCGTCGATCGTTTTTTTAGAAGGCTGCGATATGGAGCCCACCTCCACAATTTTCCCATCGCGCACGCCCACATCGGCCACATAGGGAGGCGCGCCTGTTCCGTCAACGACGCATCCATTTTTAAGCAGCCAGTCGAGCATCTTTTCTTCTCCAAAAATAGGCCAGTCCCATGCCGCTGACGATGTGCCACATGCCCCACAAACTGGCCAGCGTCACCATGCCCAAATCGCTATTGAATTGCACCGCAATGATGCCCAGTGCCAAACCCGAATTTTGCATACCGCCTTCAATCATCACCGCACGGCGGTCGCGCTCACTCACTCCCATCACCACACTGGTAATCCAACCGAAAAACAAACCACTGGCGTTGTGTAACACTACCAAAAGTAGCAAAGGCAACAGCCCTAAAGTGAGCAACTGGCGCTCTTTGATTAAGCCGGCCACAATAAAAACCAAAAGTGCGCCCACAGCAAAGTGGCCCAAGGGTTTGCGAATTTTTTGGGTCAGCGTGGGCAATTGGTGGGAGGCCAACAAACCCAAGGCCATGGGAATAGCCAAGAGCATCAACAAACTCCACCAAATTCCGGATGGGTCAATGGACAAGGTTTGTAGCCATGCGGACGTATCCGGATTGGTCGCCACCATCCAGCTAAAGTTAAAGGGGGTTGCTACCAAAGCAATCACGCTAGCCACCGCCGAGACGCTGACCGACAAAGCGGTGTTACCCTTGCCAATGTGCGTCACCACGTTGCTTAAGCTCCCGCCCGGACAAGCGGCCACCAAAATCATGGCGGTTTCAATGTTCGAGGGCAGGTCTAAGACCAGTGTGGCCAACCACGTACCCACCGGAAGCAAAATAAATTGCGGAATCAAGCCGCAGATCACCGCTTTAGGCGTTTGTGCCACCCGCTTAAAGTCTTCCAGACGCAACTCCAAGGCCACTGAAAAAACCATGGTGGCCAAGACCAAACCCAAAACCCATTGTTGTGAACCCATGTCGGTCTCCTTTGCCAAAAGCATAGCTTATGCAATGCCCCGTAAAATCAAGGGTTAACGCGAACCCCAATGACCACCACCTTGCGCCTGCCATGAAGACTTTTCAGCAAATTATCTTGACCCTCCAGTCGTATTGGGATGCGCAGGGATGCGCCTTGTTGCAACCTTATGACATGGAAGTTGGGGCCGGAACGTCACACACGGCCACGTTTTTAAGGGCCATAGGACCTGAGCCTTGGAAGGCGGCGTATGTTCAGCCCAGCCGTCGCCCCAAGGACGGCCGCTACGGCGAAAACCCCAACCGCTTGCAGCACTACTACCAATACCAAGTGGTGATGAAACCTGCGCCCAGCAATATTTTGGATTTGTATTTGGGTTCCCTCGAAGCCCTGGGCTTTGATCTGAAAAAGAATGACATTCGATTTGTCGAAGACGATTGGGAAAATCCCACGCTTGGTGCCTGGGGCTTGGGTTGGGAAGTTTGGTTGAACGGCATGGAGGTCACGCAGTTCACCTATTTCCAGCAAGTTGGCGGTATCGACTGCAAGCCCGTCACTGGTGAGATCACCTATGGACTCGAGCGCTTGGCCATGTACTTGCAAGGTGTGGACAACGTTTACAACCTGCAATGGACTGACAACATGACATATGGCGATGTCTATAAACAAAACGAAGTCGAGCAATCCACCTACAACTTTGAACACAGCGACACCGACTTTTTATTCACTGCTTTTAACGCCCACGAAAAGCAAGCCAAGCATTTAATCAGCGTGCCTTTGGCCTTGCCCGCCTACGAGCAAGTCTTAAAAGCCGCACACAGTTTTAACCTGCTCGACGCGCGCGGCGCGATCAGCGTCACCGAGCGCGCAGCCTACATGGGCCGCATTCGCAACCTCGCCCGAGGCGTCGCCCAATGCTATTTTGAAAGTCGAGAGCGACTGGGCTTTCCAATGGCCCCGCGTGAATGGATTGAGCAGATGCCTAAAAAAACCGTGGCTGCCGCAGCCTAAGAACACGAAGGCAGAACACTTTTTATGACGACCCAGAACCTTCTTGTTGAACTTTTTGTTGAAGAGCTGCCGCCTAAGGCATT
>JBAXOC010000132.1:0-4882 GCA_037133455.1 Comamonadaceae bacterium
TAGCAATTTTTTCGGCGCCCAAGCGCATTGCGTGGTCTAAAAATGCTTTGAATTTAATTTCTGCGTTACACAAAATATCGGGGTTGGGCGTACGCCCAGCTTGGTATTCGCGCACGAACTCTGCAAACACGCGGTCTTTGTAATCGGTTGCAAAGTTAACGTGCTCTATTTCAATGCCCAACACATCAGCGACCGCAGCGGCATCCACAAAATCGATATTGGAGGTGCAGTAACCCGGATCGATTTCTGCACCGGTGTCATCTGCGGAGCGGTCATCGTCTTCCCAATTTTTCATGAAGATGCCAATGACTTCGTGGCCTTGTTGTTTGAGCAAGTATGCGGTTACCGCAGAGTCCACCCCGCCGCTCAAACCGACCACCACCCGCTTTTTTTGCCCCTGTTGTTTCATGGGCCGATTTTAGGTGCGCGGCTTGTAAACACTGGGATCGGTTGTCAAAAGCTCCAAGGGGTAGCGTCGTCCCGCTAAATAATCTTCCATGCACTGCACCACTGCTGAGCTGCGATGGCGCTGCTTGCTGGCACGTACTTCGTCCGGGCTCATCCACAGGGTGCGAATAATCCCACGGTCCAAAGGCCGATGGGCATCCCATTCGCCCAAGGTGCCGCAAAATGCAAAGCGCAAATACGTAATGTCTTCGCCATGCGGGTGGGTAGCGCTAGCAGCGCGTTCAAAGCGCGACAAATACACACCCACTAACGCCGTCGGTGTAAACGCATACGCCGTTTCTTCTAATGTCTCGCGAATACAGGCTTGGGCCGGAGATTCACCAGGGTCTAGATGCCCAGCTGGATTGTTCAAACGCACGCCTTCGGGCGTATGTTCCTCTATCAACAAGAATTGTCCATCGCGCTCAATAATGGCGGCGACCGTGGCGCTGGGTTTCCAACGTGGCGTGGCCATCAGTGCTCCACCGCCACCCGTCCGTCGGCGGCACGTTCTGCGTATTTGTTAAAACGCCAGGCGTTGAACTCCAGGGTAATGCGCCGCCACGTTCCGCGTTTTTCTGCGGGACTCATTTGGGGCCAATGCTGCACTTCCCAAAAACTGCGGCCACAACCTTTGCATTCTTCGTCCCCTTGGCTAGTTGAACAAATCGCGATGCATGGGGTGTCAGGCGTGCTGGAATACCACTCGAGCCAAGCTTCGTGTGCGTTCTTTGGCATGCTCTTTTCATCGGCCTCGGTTTCACGGTGAAAAACCAGCAGCGCATACACCTCAGCCAGCGCCCGCGTAGGTGCAGGCAGCGCCACGCCATCTGGCGAGGGAATTTGAACGCGCCAGTAATTGATGGCCGACTCGATATCGGTAATGTGAATGCCCGCCATGGAAACCTTTTAAATGAGCCGCGATCATAGCCGCCCCGCTGTGATCACTAGGGTCGTTCCGTTGATAAACAACGCCCTACAAACCTCAAGGATATCTGCGCTTTCTTTAGACTCGCGCCTGCTCAAGAGGAGTGGCCTCTTGCTTACTGGTATTTCGACATATGGAACAGTTTTCAAACGACTGGTGGTCTGCACTCCTGGCCATTGTGATGATCGACTTGGTGCTTGCGGGCGACAACGCCATTGTGATTGCCCTTGCGGCTCGCAATCTGCCTGAGAAGTTGAAGCAAAAAGCCATCCTATGGGGTACGGTTGGCGCGATCGCAGTGCGCTCAGTGATGACGGTCGGCGTGGTGTGGCTATTGCAAATCCCCGGACTTATGCTTGTTGGCGGTTTGGGGCTGGTTTGGGTCGCGTACCAATTGCTGGCAGAACAAGGTAGCGAGACTGACCACGGCCCCGGCGCCACTACATTTATGGGTGCCATGAAAACGATTGTGGTTGCGGACGCGTTGATGGGCGTAGACAACGTACTTGGCGTTGCAGGCGCAGCCCATGGCGCTTTTGATCTGGTGATCATCGGGCTGTTGGTTAGTATCCCGATTGTCGTTTTTGGCAGCTCGGTTGTTCTTAAATTGGTGGAGCGTTTTCCGATCATCATTCAACTTGGCGCTGCAGTATTGGCCTTGACTGCGGCCAAGATGATCGTCTCCGAACCCTTCCTCATCGATTACTTTGGTAGCGATCGGGGCTCCATAGATTCCGCGCAAGAGGCCGCACGTTTGGGGGTTTACGCTGTCACGGTCGCTGGCGTGTTGGCGGCGGGTTGGTGGAGCCAACGCCGAAGCCAAAGTCCAAGCCAAGAGTAGACCAAGCCCGAGCGTTCAAGGGTTAACCCTTGAACGCTGCTATGCTGGGACGCATGAAGCTTTTAATGAAATGGCTGCTTTCGGCGGTCGCCCTTCTCGCGGTGGCGCACCTGTACAGCGGGGTGCAGGTCAATAATTTTGGCTCCGCCCTCATAGCCGCTTTCGTTTTGGGAATGTTCAACACGCTGCTGCGGCCCGTGTTGGTAGTTCTTACCTTTCCTGTCACCGTTTTGTCGCTGGGCTTGTTTTTGTTTGTCATCAACGCGCTCATGTTTTGGTCCGCCGCTGGGGTGTTGGACGGATTTACGGTCTTAGGGTTTAGCGCCGCGCTGATCGGCTCCCTGATTTACACCCTGCTCGGTATCGTCATCAACTCAGCGCTCGACCGCCTGTTCGCGCGTTAGCTGCAAGACCTCTCGAGCTCGGGTGTCCACAATCGCCGCTTCAAGGTGGTCAGGGCCCATGGGACCCCAATTTCCACTTCGTACCAAGTCTTGGGCCGCTCGCAGCCGCGCCAACGCCGCAGAGTAATCGAGTTGCAAAAGATCGACCTGCGCCTGGGCGCGAACGGCCGCCACATTGCGCCCTTGCGCGGTGTACGCCGCCGCAAGCAAGCTCCAACCCTTGGCATCGCGCGGGCGCTCAATCACCCAAGCGCGTAAGGCTTGCGCCGTTTGCTCAATGCCCGCAGGTTGCGCCTGAAGGATTTGGGCTTGGGCGCGAAGAAATTTTTCAGCGCGACTTGTTAAGGGCGAGTCGCTTTGCAAAACCGCTAAGGCCCGTGTCGAATCCCCTTGCGTGAGCGCAATTTCTGCGTCTAATAAGTGAGCCAAATGCACCGCGGCGGCGTTGCCTTGAACGCGCACACGGAGTTGATCGCACAAGGCTTGGGCTTGCGCGTAATCGCGCAGCTTCAAAGCCGCGAATGCCCCGCCGTACAAGGCGGCCACTTGCTGCGCAGGCGTTTTAGCGCTCAGTACCGCAGGTTTCAGATCGCCCTGCCAAACGCGCAAACCATCGACCCCACCGTTGGACAACACGCGGGCCCGCGCCCCAATCAATGCGGGCTCGAGATCTTGCGCAGACCAAGGCAGCGCACTGCTCAAAACAGCCGAAGTGCTTTGACTTGCGGCCCACGACAAAGGCATACGGTTTTGCATATCCGAAATACGCTCAGTAGTCAGCGGGTGGCTGCGCAAATATGCAAACCCGCCGCTGTCATTGAGCCGGTTGGACTGCTGCAACTTCTCAAACATCCCCACAAAACCTTGGGTCGCAAAGCCCGCTTCGGTCATCACACCAAAGCCCACCCGATCAGCCTCGCGCTCCATGTCGCGCGAATAATTCAGTTGGCTTTGGACTGCCAGCGCTTGGCCCCCGGTGATCATGGCGTTGGCTGCCTGGCCGTTATTTGCGCTTTTGCTTGCAGCCAAAATCCCCAAAATCATCGCGCCCATCACCCACGGCGCTTGGGCGTTTTGGTGGGCGATATTGCGGGCAATATGGCGCTGCGTCACGTGGCTGAGTTCATGGGCTAAGACAGACGCCAATTCGTCGCGGCTACTTACCACGCCGACCAAGCCCAAATGCAAGCCAAAGTAAGCACCCGGCAAGGCAAACGCATTCACTGAACGATCCCGCCCTAGAAGTATTTCCCAAGCAAAGGTGTCCGCTAAGTCTTGGGGCACATCGCCACGCTTTTTTGCTGATGCGAGCAAAGGTTGCCAAATGCTCTGGACGTAATCCATCACCACAGGGTCTTCAAGGTAGTCCGCATCGCGGTACAAGCTGCGGGCAATGCTGTCTCCCAAGCGGCGCTCTTGCGCAGGCGACATTTCTGCGCCATCGCCCAGGTTAGGCAGCGCGAACGAGGTGCTGCCAGCAACCACCAAAACAGCCGCCAGCCAAGTTTTGCAAAAATTCATACCCCGTATGATGCACTCGAACCGTTAAGACTTTGTAAACCGAATGAAATTTCTATGAGCACACTCACCCACTTTGATAACCACGGCATGGCCCACATGGTCGATGTGGCCGACAAAGCCAGCACCAAACGCACCGCCATTGCCACTGGCCACATTGAAATGCTGCCCGCCACCCGCACCCTGATTGAAAGCGGCAGCGCTAAAAAAGGAGACGTCTTAGGCATTGCCCGCGTTGCCGCCATCATGGCTGCCAAAAAAACCAGCGAACTGATCCCCTTGTGCCACCCCTTGGCGCTCACCCATGTGAGCGTCGAACTCACCGTCCTTGCCCGTGAAAGCGCAGGCTTTGACGGCGTACGCTGCACCGCCACCGTAGAAACCGTCGGCCCCACCGGCGTAGAGATGGAAGCCCTCACCGCCGTTCAAGTTGCCTTACTCACTATTTACGATATGTGCAAAGCCGTAGACCGCGGCATGACGATGAACGGAATTACCTTGCGGGAAAAGCATGGGGGCAAAAGTGGTAGTTTTGTAAACGCAACCTGATCCCACGACCGTGAAACCCAAAATTCTTGTCATAACTGCGCTAGAAAGCGATTTAGACAAACGCAAGCTCTCAATTGAGCCGAGGAATTTTTTGGATATTCTTAAGGCTTGACGTATTTAAATACGAAGTACCAATTTACTTAATGCAGCTTGACCGTTGGATTAACTTGCTTTGAAAGCAACCTCGCAAGCGTA
>JBAXOC010000133.1:0-4802 GCA_037133455.1 Comamonadaceae bacterium
CGCCCATCCAAGGGAAAAAGCTCTTGATTCACGCAGAACAAGGCTTTGGCGACACGATTCAGTTTGCCCGTTATGCGCAACTCGTGGCCGAAGCCGGAGGTCATGTGATTTACGAAACCGAGAGGCTACTTTTTGATCTATTTAAAAGCTTAAAAGGCGTTGGAACTTTGATTACGCAAGGAGACCCCTTGCCGGAATTTGACTATTCCTGCCCTGTCATGAGCTTGCCCTTGGCGTTTAAAACCGAACTCTCCACCATTCCCGCAGAGAGCCGTTATTTAGCAGCAGACCCCGAAACGTTAGCCCATTGGGCAGGCGTTTTAGGTCCTAAAACCAAGCCTCGCATCGGATTGGTTTGGAGCGGCAGCGCCACCCACCAAGACGACCACAACCGCAGCCTAAAGTTACAAGCTTTGTTAAACGCGCTGCCAAAGGGCTACCAGTTTGTGAGCCTGCAAAAAGAAGTACGGGATTGGGATTTACCAGCGCTAAAAGACACATCGCAGATTCAGCATTTTGGCGAGAAGCTCACCAGTTTTTCGGATACGGCGGCGCTGTGCGAGTTAATGGATTTGGTCATCTCAGTAGACACCAGCGTAGCCCACCTCAGCGCAGCCCTTGGCCAACCCACCTGGGTTTTGCTCCCCTTTGTTCCCGACTGGCGCTGGATGCTAAACCGCCAAGACTCGCCCTGGTACCCCACCATGCGCCTCTACCGCCAAGCTGCCCAGCGTGATTGGAGTAAGGTGTTGGGTGATGTGTCAAGGGATTTGGGGGAGCGGCTTAGTTTGGTAGGATAGAAATAATTCTCCTTTGAATTCAAGGAATTCCCATGCTACGCAGACCCTCCGAAGTGCTCCGAGAAAATCGAGAATTGATTCTAAGTATTGCCTTGCTTCACCGAACAGAAAACCTAAGGGTTTTTGGATCGGTTTTAAGTGGGGAAGACACCGAGACCAGTGATCTCGACTTGCTAGTCGACCCACTGCCAGGGGCTACCCTGCTGGACCTAGGCGCTATACAAATTGAGCTCGAAGAGTCGCTTGGGATATCAGTCGATGTTTTGACCCCAGGCGATCTCCCCATCAAATTCAGAGCCCAAATCCTCAGCGAAGCCCGGCCGGTATGAACGCTAAACAAAAGCAGTTACGCCACGCAGATTACGTTGATCATATTTTAGATGCGGCTTCACAGATTCATACCTACATCGGAGCATTGAATAAGGATGATTTTCTGAAAGATCGAAAAACCCAAGATGCAGTCATTTTGAAAATCTTGGTCATTGGCGAAGCCGCCGCCCAAATTCTCGACGAGCACAAAGAGTTTGCTGCCACCCGCACTGACATTCCCTGGAACCAAATGAAGGGCATGCGCAACCGAATGGTTCACGGCTACTTTGAAACCAACCTCGATTTAGTTTGGGAAACCATCAAGGTCTTTTTGCCTGAGCTTGATAGCAAGCTTAAGTCTATTTCGTAGACTTTTTAGCTGCTTGTCTGGATGCTTCCCGCAGCCTGCTTTAATCCAACTAAGACCACAACCTGCGCGGCATCGGCGGGGCGCGGTTGTCTCGGATGGCGTTGAGGAACAGGCAGGCGATGGCGGTAATTCGAACGATCAGAAAAAAGAGCATCGACGGGCTGAGCGGGCCTTTCATGAAGGCGTAGACATTAAAGAAGTCCATCACCAAGCCCGTTAACGCCATAGCAAACACCAGGAGCGAGACGCGGGCAAAGTGCCAGTCTTTGAGGTAGCTATAGATATAAACCGCGGCGACCAAGGCGAGGTACATACCGCGGTATTGCATATATTGGGTAAGGTTAGGCATTCCTTCGGGGAAATTAAAGGAGTAAACCAAGACACCCGGAAAGAAAAGTAGTCGGGCCACCGAGGCCACGGCGGTTACAACTAGAAAAAGGATGCGGTACTTGTACCCCCGGTCAACGCCCGAAGGAACGTAACGACCAGAAGGCGCATTAAGCTGCGCCAGCTCTTCAGGGCTGACTTTGGACTGGCTGGCGCGTGGTTTCGTCATACCCTTACTTTGGCACGCTCTTTGCATTTTCAAGGGCTATGCCTCCAAACCTTCCTACTTATCCCAGCAAAGACGCGCAGCCGGTGAACTGCTGGCAGTGCCGTTACTTTGCTACGAGCTGGGACCCAGCGCTCCCCTACAGCTGCAAGTTGCTGGGTTTTAAGTCGCGCATGCTGCCTTCGGCTCAGGTTCAACAACTCGATGGCCGACCTTGCCAAGGCTTTGAGCCCAAGCCCGTGGTAGTCCGTCGGTAAATTGACGAAAACCCTTGGCATGGGTTTTGCATAAAGTGTTGTTCCATTCACACGTAAACGACACCAAAAACCTATGTCCGCCCCGTTGATTCCTTCAAAAGCCCTCTGGCTAGACCCATTTCGCGCCCTCAAAGCCGCGGAACAGGCGCAGCTTGGGCAAGCCGGTGTGCTCGCCCTTGCGGTCAGCACCCTGGACGACTTGCAGGCGTCTTTTGAAGAAACAGCCGACTCCAGCGACAACTCCCCAGCGATGGTGGTTCTCGGTCTTGGCAACGATGTCGGTTTACTAGAAGATACGTTGGCGCTGGTAAGCGCCTTGGCCAAACCAGTCGCTGTAGTGTGCCGCGTTGAGCGCAGGCAACTGGAACTGGCGATCGCTGCTTTCCAAAAAGGGGCTGTCCATGTCTTAGCAGCTGACGACTTTAGCCCTAGCGCTTGGCAGACCGCCATGCAAAGTGTCGAAAAAGCGTCTATTGCGGCCGCCCGCGCACCCTATTCCGATACCAAAACAGAGGCAACTCCCAAGAAATCCCCCATTTCCAGCGAGCAAGCAGTTCGCAGTGTGGTCTATGTAGACCCGGTGAGCCGCAACTTACTGGCTTTGGCGCAGCGCGTAGCGCAGGCTAATGTCGCGGTTCTGATTGAAGGCCCGACCGGTTCAGGTAAAGAAGTTTTAGCCCGGGTGATTCATGAATCGTCCAACGCAGCCCACGGCCCCTTCATTGGCCTTAATTGCGCTGCGATGCCCGAGCACATGATTGAAGACATGCTGTTTGGTCACGAAAAAGGCGCTTTTACCGGCGCAGTCAAAGACCACCGCGGTCTGTTTGAGCAAGCCCAAGGCGGCACCTTATTTTTAGACGAGATCGGCGAATTGCCTTTGCAACTCCAAGCCAAGCTCTTGCGCGTTTTGCAAGAACGCACCTTGGTGCGTCTCGGTGGCGAACGCTCTATTCAACTCGATGTGCGCGTGGTTGCAGCGACCAACAAAAACCTACGTGAAGCAATTAGCCAGCGTGAGTTTCGGGAAGATTTGTACTTTCGCTTAAGCACCTTCAAATTGCGCGTTCCGCCCTTGTCTGATCGCGTGGGCGACATCTTGCCTTTGTTGGCCCGCCTTTTGGCCCGCCATACACAAGGAACGCAGGTTTGGCGCGTCAGTCCCGCAGCCCAAGGCTTGTTAATGGCTTACGGTTGGCCCGGCAATGTACGCGAGTTAGAAAACGTGGTGCAACGGGCCATGGTCTTGTGCGCAGATCATCATATTGACACAGAACACCTGATGTTCGATGACATGCCCGATACCGCTTTGCTGTCAGTTGCTTTTGATACAGAGAGCGCCCAGGCGCCTTTAGAAGTCAGCGCACCTGACGCTAACCCGCAAGGTTTGCAAGCCGCCGTCAAGCACAGCGAGCAGCATTTGATTCGCAGCGCGATTGAGACTTCGAACAGCCGCATTGAAGCCGCCCAAAAACTGGGTATCAGCCCCCGCACCTTGCGCTACAAGTTAGCCCAATTGCGTGAGTCCAGCCCAGCGCAACTAGTTAACGCCTAAATCCATTTTGGAGATCCATCATGATTGAAAAAGCCACCTCAGCCACCAGCATTGCCTCCATGCTTAAGACACTCCAAACCCACTCGGCGCAAGCCAGCGGGATGAGTGAAGAAGCAGTTCGCGGGATTGCCACGCCAAAGACTGATTTTTCAGAAATGATTCGCCAGGCCGTCAGCCAAACCAACGACGTACAAATGGAATCGCAACAAACATCGCAAGCGTTCGAGCGCGGCGAAGCGGTTCCACTGACCGATGTGGTCTTAAAAATGCAAAAAGCATCTCTGTCTTTTGAAGCCACCTTGCAAGTACGTAACAAAGTACTCAAGGCCTACGAAGACGTGATGAACATGCCGGTCTAAAACGACGCAACGCTGAAAGACAATTGCCATGGCAACCGCTACCGCTACCGCTGGAACCCTTTTACCTACCGCTGCTGCTGACGCAGGCGCTTTGGCGCCGCGACGTGGCACCAGCCTAGCCAATACCGGCGCAGACACTGCACCGGAAAGCACCGCGCTTGTTGATTACTCCGGCCCCTTTGGCCCGATCAAACAAGTATTGGCACAACCTGCGGTTAAAAAATCATTACCTCTGATGGTGATTGCTTTGGCTTTGATGGCCTTTGCATTGGTCTATACCTTGGTCAACGCTCCGAGCTACCGCCCAGTTGTTACCGGCGTGACTGAGGCCGACCAACAAGCTGTTTTTGAAGCGCTAAAAGCGGGTGAATTTAAACCCGTGATTGACGCGGGCAGCGGCCAAATTACCGTACCAACCAACCGTTACCACGAAGCCCGTATTTACTTGGCTTCCAAAGGTTTACCCAAAACAGCCGCGACTGGTTTGGACTCACTCAAAGACCAGTCTGCGATGACCACCAGCCAGTTCATGGAACAGGTGCGCTACAACTCTGCGATGGAGCAAGAACTCGCTCGCAGTATTCAACAAATTGATTCGA
>JBAXOC010000134.1:0-4800 GCA_037133455.1 Comamonadaceae bacterium
GATTCGTCTTTTAATCCTTCTAAGGTTTGCGCAATCGACTTGGGTTGGCCAGGCAGATTGATGATCAAAGATTGGTGACGGATGACGGCGACTTGTCGCGAAAGAATTGCAGTCGGCACAAACTGCAGGCTAATTTGCCGCATTTGTTCTCCAAAGCCTGGCATGACCTTGTGAGCCACGGCCAAGGTGGCCTCTGGGGTGACATCGCGCAGCGCGGGGCCTGTTCCGCCCGTGGTTAATACCAAGCAGCAGCCGGCGTCCACCAACTCGATCAAGGCGGCACTGATTTTTTCTTGCTCGTCAGGGATCAGTTTCGGGATAAATTCAATCGGGTTGGTCAGCGCACTTTCCAGCCAACTTTGCAGCGCTGGCAAACCCAAGTCTTGGTATACACCCGAACTGGCACGGTCGCTAATCGAAACAATTCCAATTTTGATGGCATCAGCAAGAGGATCAGTCAAACTCATACATCGACTCCAGGGTCATGCGGAAGGTCAGAGGCATCGTCAAGATGGTTTTCACCTAACAACTGCGCTCGAACGATTTGAAAAATATCGCGATAGGCCCTGCCATGGCGCACAGCGGCACCGGGTTTCTCGGGTTTTGCATCTTTGCGCGCCTGCCTAACCAGCGCCCGAAGTTGTTGGCTATCGGTACTGGGGCTGAGCGTAATCCATTGCCCAAGCGCGTCGTCTTCATTTAACAAGCGATCTCGCCACATTTCGGCTTGGTGCAAAGTCTGGGTTTCTAGCGCTGACGGCGTGTGCTGCTCGATCAAGGCGGTTCGAATACCGTCAAGCTGACTAGCCTCCAGCTTTCGCATTAATTTTCCGATGAACTGCATTTGGCGGCGCTTGCCTTCAAAGTTACTGATGCGCTTGGCCTCTGCCACTGCTTCGGTGAGCTTTTCCGGCAATGCCAAGCGAGTCATTAACTCAACGCGAAGCGTTAACAAATCTTCGCCTAATTTCTGTAGATCCGTACTCTCGCGTTTGAGGTCGGTTCGGGTGGCATCGTCGGTGCCTTTGAGTTCGCGTTTGTATTCGAGATCGAGCTCGCTGCCTTCAGCAACAAATTGACCCTTGACGAAATAGCCTTTTTTTAATTTTCTTGACATAGCCAAGTATCATAGCCTCCGACATGAAGAAACTAAAAACCACCCCCCAATCCCTCTCTACCCAAGCTGAACCAGGTTTTGCCTACAGCCGTGCTTTTTTTGAATCTCGGGTGGACGCCAGCCTCGCTGCTGCAAAAAAATTAGGTGCTACTGACGCCGCCGCTGAAGTCTCCGAAGGCTGCGGCTTAAGCGTATCAGTACGTAATGGCGAACTCGAAAACGTAGAACGCAATCGCGATAAATCTTTGGGTGTGACGGTCTATGTAGGCCAACGCCGAGGCAACGCCAGTACCTCTGATTTCTCAGACGCAGCCATTGCGCAAACCGTAAGCGCCGCTTTTGATATTGCCCGTTTCACGGCCGAAGATCCCTTCGCCAGCCTGCCCATGGCCAAGGACATTGCCTCTGCGAAAGACCGCAAACGAGACCTCGATTTGTTTCATCCTTGGGTTCTGACCAGCGAGGATGCCGCTGTATTGGCTTTGGAATGCGAAGCCGCTGCCTTGAGCGTGGATAAACGTATTACCAACAGCGAAGGGGCGGCCGTTTCAGCCCAGCAGTCGCACTTTTTCAGCGCCCACACCAATGGTTTTCGTGGTGGCTATGCCAGTTCACGTCACTCCTTGTCGGTTTCGCCGATCGCAGGAAAAGGGGACGATATGCAGCGCGATGCCTGGTACAGCTCAATGCGCAACGCTAAAGACTTGGCATCGCCCCAAGCCGTCGGTCGCTACGCAGCCGAGCGGGCGTTAAGCCGTTTGCGGGCCCGCAAAATTCCGACGACTGAGTGCCCCGTTTTGTTTGAATCGCCTCTGGCGGCTGGCCTCTTGGGTGCGTTGGTGCAAGCGGTAAGTGGTGGCGCTTTGTACCGCAAGAGTTCTTTTTTACTCAACTCCTTAGGTAAACCTGTTTTACCCAAGCACCTTGATGTGTTTGAAGACCCGTTTGTGATGGGCGGAAAAGGAAGCTCGCCGTTTGACGACGAGGGCGTTACCGTTCGCGCCCGCCAAGTGGTGGAAGCGGGGCGCTTGCAAGGTTATTTTTTAAGCAGCTATACCGCCCGCAAACTGGGAATGCAAACCACAGGAAACGCCGGCGGCTCGCACAACCTGACCATGACCTCGCGCCTAACGCGAAGCAGCGATACCTTAGATGCGATGATTCAAAAACTGGGTACGGGCCTGTTGGTGACCGAACTCATGGGCCAAGGCGTTAACTATGTCACCGGAGACTACTCACGCGGCGCCAGCGGCTTTTGGGTTGAAAAAGGACAGATTGCCTACCCTGTGCATGAGATCACGATTGCAGGCAATATGAAAAATATGCTTAAAGGTATTGAAGCCGTAGGTGCTGATGCCTACAACTACGGCGCTAAAACCGTCGGCTCGATGTTGGTGAACCGAATGAAGGTAGCGGGCAGTTAAGCCAACGCCGCTTTGACTGCGGCTGAGACCAAGCCCATCTCTGCCTTGCCCGCCAGACGGGTTTTGACAACGCCCATGACTTTGCCCATGTCACCAGGGCCAGACGCATTGAGTTCGGCCACGATAGCGCGAACTTCTGCGGCGACTTCTTCTGCACCCATACGCTGAGGCAAGTAAGCCTGAAGCACTTTCATTTCCGAGGCCTCTTTGTCAGCGAGATCTTGGCGAGCCGCTTGCTCAAACGCGGCAATCGAGTCTTTGCGTTGCTTGATGAGTTTGTCAACGATGGCGACGACCGCTGCGTCATCTAGAACAATGCGCTCGTCGACTTCCTTTTGTTTGCAGGCAGCCAACAACAGCCGAATCGTACCCAGACGCTCACTGTCCTTGGCACGCATTGCGGTTTTCATGTCTTCAGTGATTTGGTCTTTAAGTAGCATGGTGTTGGATTCTCGAAAAGGATGTTAAAAATTAAAAAAGCCCGCCAGAGCGTCCCTAGGCGAGCTTTTTGTGCCATTTAAGTGCGGCCTAAACCGCTCTCAAACTCAGAAGATTAAAACATCTTCTTGGGCAACTGCATGCTGCGAATGCGCTTGTAGTTGCGTTTTACGGCAGCTGCTTTTTTACGCTTACGAACAGCGGTAGGCTTTTCGTAGAATTCACGGGCACGCAGGTCAGTCAATAGGCCTAATTTTTCAATAGTGCGCTTGAAACGACGCAGGGCGACGTCAAACGGTTCATTCTCTTTTACACGGATCGTTGTCATTACGTAATGGTGTCCAAAATGTGCCGACGCGTTGATGATTGGAAGATCGGGCCATTCATGCGCATACAGCGAAATTCCCCGCTAAAAAGTTGATCAGGCAGCGGGGGTTTGCCAGCAAAGCTTAGGATTATAGCCTGATCAAACGGCCTGTTGGGCAGCCAATGCTTGGGCGCACGCAAAGCCGCTGGCCCAGGCCCATTGGAAGTTGTATCCGCCCAGCCAGCCCGTGACGTCCACCACTTCACCAATGAAATACAAGCCCCGCTGACTAGACTCCAAGGTCTGGCTAGACAAGGCTTTGGTGTCAACGCCGCCGGCGGTAACCTCGGCCTTTCTGTACCCCTCGGTACCTGTGGGGGTGATCTCCCAGTGGGCCATGCCTTGGGCTAAGGCCTGCAGCGCTTTATCGGAGGCTTCGGCAATGCTGCGTTCCCAGTTGTGGCCTAACTGAGGCCCTTGCGCTACCCACGCATCTGCAAGTCGCGAAGGAACAAGGGCTGCAATTTCATTGGCGATGTGTTTTTTAGATCGAACTTTGGCATCGGCTAAAAATGCGCTTAGGTTCACTTGGGGCACCAGATTCAACTCAATGGGGGTCCCTTCTTGCCAGTAGCTTGAAATTTGCAAAACACCAGGCCCACTCAAACCCCGGTGGGTAATGAGTAAATCTTCAGAAAAGGTGGTCCGGTTTTTTTTAATTCCGGTCGAAATGTGCACAGGCAGAGATAAGCCTGAGAGCGGGGCAAATGGCTTCCAAGCCGCTTCGTCAAAAGTCAGCGGAACCAAAGCAGGGCGCGTGGGTACGACAGGCAGACCAAATTGGCGGGCTATGCGGTAACCAAAATCAGTGGCCCCTATTTTTGGAATTGCCAAGCCGCCACTGGCAATCACCACTGCTTTGCTGCGCACTGTGCCTTGGTTGGTGTCTACCGTGTAGAAGAGGCCATCCGGAGCTGCGTCGGTGTACCGAATAGCCTGAACGCTACAAGGCTGCCAGCGCGTGACGCCGCCCGCAGCGCACTCCTGAAGCAGCATTTGAATGATGTCGTCTGCTGAGCGATCGCAAAACAATTGGCCTTTGTGCTTTTCATGAAAAGCAATGCCGTATTTTTTAACCAAATCAACAAAGTCAGTCGGGGTGTAGCGTGAAAGCGCAGAGCGGCAAAAGCGTGGGTTCTCGCTCAAAAATTGATTGGGGCTGGTTTCTAGGTTGGTAAAGTTACAGCGACCGCCGCCAGAAATACGGATCTTTTCGGCTACTTTTTCACTGTGGTCCACCACCAAGACCTTGAGACCTTTTTGACCGGCAACACCGGCACAAAACAAGCCCGCCGCTCCAGCACCTACCACCACCACATCAAATATTTGCATGGGTGGGAGTGTAGGGGCTTGGGCCTCTATTTGACGAGCACGACAGGTCGTTTAGACGTGGCACTGACCCTTTGGGCCACAGAGCCAAGCAGCAAGTCGCCAAAACCGGATCGCCCCTTGGC
>JBAXOC010000135.1:0-4782 GCA_037133455.1 Comamonadaceae bacterium
GCGCTCACCATCAATTGGCCTTGGTAATCGCTGTCGATCAAACCCACCAAATTCCCCAACACGATCCCGTGTTTATGTCCTAAGCCGGAACGCGGCAGGATGAGCGCGGCATAGGCAGGGTCCTTCAAATAGATCGCCATGCCGGTTGGAACCAGTTGCCACGCGTTGGGAGCAAGGGTTAAAGGTGCATCTAAGCAAGCCCGCAGATCGAGACCCGCACTGCCTGGGGTCGCATACGCGGGGAGCTGATCCGCGAGGCGTGGATCCAAAATTTTGACGTCAAGTTGCATGGTGTTTAGATAAAAATTAAGAACTGCGATGGTTTATTCGGTTTGCAATCTCGGCAATAAGCATGCGAGACAAAGCAAGTTTAGAGTTACGCGGAATTTCTTTGGCGCCTTGGGCATCCACCAACAGCAGCGCGTTGTCGTCCTTGCCAAAAGTAGCGGGGCCCAAATTACCGACTAGTAAAGGCACGTTTTTACGCAGCCGCTTGGCCGTGGCGTGCGCCAACAAGTCGTTACTTTCTGCTGCAAAGCCCACACAAAACAAGGCCCCGCTTTGCGCACGGTCAGACTGAGCGATGCTGGCCAATATGTCGGGGTTTTCAATAAACTGAAATGAGGGCATCGCGCCTAAAGCGTCTTTTTTAATTTTTTGCTCGGTGGGTGTATCCACGCGCCAATCGGCAACGGCCGCGCAGGCGATAAAAATATCGGCCTGGCTGACTTGCGCTTGGCAAGCGTCAAACATATCTTGGCCGCTAAGGACGTCTACGCGATGCACGCCGCGAGGCGTTTGCAGGCCTACCGGGCCCGCCACCAGGGTTACGTCTGCACCTGCTTCGTGCGCAGCGCGGGCCAATGCAAAGCCCATCTTCCCGCTTGATAAATTGGTGATGCCACGCACCGGGTCCAGCGCCTCAAACGTGGGGCCTGCTGAAATCAAAACCTGTTTTCCGGCCAAGACCTTGGGTTGAAAAAAAGCAACGATGTCGTGTAATAGCTCGGCGGGTTCAAGCATCCGGCCATCGCCCGTTTCGCCGCAGGCCTGTTCGCCTGAGCCGACATCAAAAACCGTGGCGCCATCGGCGCGCAACTGAGCCATATTGCGCTGAGTTGCCGGATGGGCCCACATTTCTCGGTTCATGGCAGGCGCCACCAACAAAGGAGTCGACTCCAAAGGCCGCGCCAAGCACATCAAACTGAGCAAATCATCCGCACGGCCGTGCAACAGTTTGGCTACAAAATCAGCACTGCACGGCGCAATCACAATCGCGTCGGCTTCGCGGCTGAGGTTGATGTGCGCCATGTTGTTGGCTTCACGCGCATCCCACTGCGATGCGTACACCGGCCGGTTACTCAAAGCTTGCATGGTGACTGCGGTGATGAACTGCGTTGCCGCCTCTGTCATCACGACTTGGACTGTCGCGCCTTCTTTAATCAGCGCACGACAGAACTCGGCCGCTTTGTAACAAGCAATGCCGCCCGTGAGGCCCAAAACAATGTGTTTACCGACTAAATCCATCCATCACCACCCAGATAAAAACGGCACATTCGCTCGATATAAGCGAAAAGCGCAATGTAGCAGACCCCTATAATCTCTTTTTCCAGCTTCCCGAACTCCAAGGTTCGCAATCTGACATGACCAAATTTGTCTTCGTCACCGGCGGTGTAGTATCTTCCCTGGGCAAGGGAATCGCCTCCGCCTCTCTCGCCGCGATTCTGGAATCTCGGGGTCTCACTGTCACCCTGATCAAACTTGACCCGTACCTCAATGTCGATCCGGGAACCATGTCCCCCCTTCAGCACGGCGAAGTTTTTGTCACTGACGACGGGGCAGAAACCGATCTCGACCTAGGCCACTACGAGCGCTTTGTGGAAACCCGCATGCGCAAGACAAACAACTTTACCACCGGCCAAATTTATAAAAGCGTGCTCGACAAAGAGCGCCGGGGCGATTATTTAGGAAAAACAGTGCAGGTGATTCCACACGTCACCAACGAGATCCAAGAGTTTGTTAAGCGCGGCGCCCGCTTTGGTGAGCCTGACGCGGTTGATGTGGCTATTGTTGAAATTGGCGGCACGGTCGGCGACATTGAATCGCTGCCGTTTTTAGAAGCGGTCCGCCAAATGAGCTTGCAGCTCGGTGCCAACAACACCGCCTTTGTGCATTTAAGTTATGTTCCTTGGATTGCGGCCGCAGGGGAGCTCAAAACCAAACCCACCCAACACACCGCCAAGTTGCTGCGTGAAATTGGTATCCAAGCCGACGCACTGGTGTGCCGTGCTGACCGCCCTATTCCCGACGAAGAACGCCAAAAAATATCCCTGTTCTCTAACGTGGCCGAATGGGGTGTGATCTCCATGTGGGACGTGGACACCATTTACAAAGTTCCACGCATGCTCCACGAACAAGGCTTAGACGGCCTGATTTGCGACAAATTGCGCTTGAATACGCCCCCTGCTAACCTTAAGCGTTGGGATGATTTGGTGTACGAGACCGAACACCCGCAAGGCGAAGTCACGATTGCCATGGTTGGCAAGTACGTGGACCTCTCAGACAGCTACAAATCAGTCAACGAAGCCCTGCGCCACGCGGGAATGAAAAACCATGTCCGCGTCAAAATCGAACATGTGGACTCTGAAACGATTGACAGCATCAGCGTCAACCAACTCGCCAAATACGACGCTATTTTGGTTCCTGGCGGCTTTGGCAAGCGCGGCATCGAAGGCAAGATCAGCACCGCCCGTTTTGCCCGCGAAAGCAAAGTGCCTTATTTGGGAATTTGCTTGGGCATGCAAGTAGCTACCATCGAATTTGCCCGCCATGTGGCCGGCCTCAAAGACGCCAACAGCACCGAGTTCGAGCCCGACAACCCCAACCCAGTGATCGCCCTCATTACGGAGTGGAAAGATGCCGACGGATCCATCAAGACCCGCGATGCCAATTCTGATCTTGGTGGCACTATGCGCTTGGGCGCGCAAAGTTCTGACGTTGCCAAAGGCACCTTGGCACACCGCATTTACGGCGATGTGGTCACCGAGCGCCACCGCCACCGCTATGAAGCCAATGTGCGTTATCTCGATCAACTGCGCAGCGCCGGTTTGGTCATTTCTGCTTTAACGCAGCGCGAACAACTCACCGAAATGGTAGAGCTGCCGCAAAATATTCACCCTTGGTTTGTCGGCGTTCAGTTCCATCCTGAATTCAAATCCACACCCTGGAATGGCCACCCTCTTTTCAATGCCTTCATTAAAGCCGCCTTGGACCACCAGCAAAGCGGTAAAAATTTGAAGGTGGTGGCATGAAGCTGTGTGGGTTTGATATTGGGCTATCGCACCGGTTTTTTTTAATCGCCGGCCCTTGCGTGATTGAGTCCGAGCAACTGCAAATGGACACCGCAGGCACGCTCAAAGAAATCACCAGCAGTCTGGGAATTCCCTTTATTTTCAAGAGCAGCTTTGACAAAGCAAACCGCTCCAGCGGCTCCACTTTTCGGGGACCAGGTATCGACAAGGGTCTTGAAATTTTGGCGAAGGTGAAGCGCGAGTTGCACGTTCCCGTTCTCACCGACATTCACAGCGAAGACCAAATTGCACAAGTATGTAGCGTGGTAGATGTGTTGCAAACCCCGGCTTTTTTATGCCGTCAGACTGACTTTATTCGGGCCGTAGCCCAATCGGGTAAGCCGGTGAATATCAAAAAGGGACAGTTCTTAGCCCCTGGCGATATGAAAAATGTCATCGACAAAGCCCGCGCAGCAGCGCGGGACGCGGGCTTGCCAGAGGACAACTTCATGGCCTGCGAACGCGGTGCGAGTTTTGGCTATAACAATTTGGTCAGTGATATGCGAAGTCTCGCCATCATGCGAGAAACCGGCGCGCCTATTGTGTTTGACGCGACCCACTCGGTGCAACTTCCGGGTGGCCAAGGAACAAGCAGCGGCGGGCAGCGCGAGATGGTACCGGTCTTGGCGCGGGCGGCGGTCGCTGTCGGTGTGTCTGGCTTATTCATGGAAACCCACCCCGATCCGTCAAAAGCACTCAGCGACGGCCCCAACGCCGTTCCCCTCAAACATATGCGGGCACTGCTTGAGACCTTGGTGGCACTGGATGACGTAACCAAAAAAACACCGTTTCTGGAAAATAATTTCCAGTAAAAGCATAGAAGATGCAACCCCACATTTTTGAATTCAAACTTTGGAAAGATAAGCAATGAGTGCAATCGTAGATATCGTCGGCCGTGAAATTTTAGATAGCCGAGGCAACCCCACCGTGGAGTGCGACGTGTTATTAGAGTCCGGCATCATGGGCCGCGCAGCGGTTCCCTCTGGCGCATCAACTGGAAGCCGAGAAGCCATCGAACTGCGTGACGGCGACATGAGCCGTTATCTGGGCAAAGGCGTCTTAAAAGCCGTTGAGCACATCAACACCGAAATTGCAGAATCGGTGATGGGCTTGGATGCTTCGGAGCAAGCCTTCTTAGACAAAACTTTGATCGACTTAGACGGCACCGACAATAAAAGCCGTTTAGGCGCTAATGCCATGTTGGCTGTCTCCATGGCGGTGGCCCGGGCGGCGGCGGAAGAGTCTGGCATGCCTTTGTACCGTTACTTTGGTGGCATGGGCGCGGTTCAAATGCCTGTCCCCATGATGAACGTGATCAACGGCGGCGAACACGCCAACAACAACCTTGATCTCCAAGAGTTCATGATCATCCCGTTAGGCGCGCCGAGTTTTCGCGAAGCCCTTCGCTATGGCGCAGAAGTTTTTCACGCGC
>JBAXOC010000136.1:0-4781 GCA_037133455.1 Comamonadaceae bacterium
TGAAGTGTTAAAAACGACGGGATGTATTTCCCTGATTGAAGAAGTGATTTAGCCTTTGGAAGATCGTTAGCCCCTTGGTGACATTGAGATCGAATAGGCTTTGTCACAATACAAAAAAATAGCAGGAGACCGAGTTGAAACGTATTCATAAATTTGGGGTTGGCTTACTTATTTTGGCGTCCTTGGGCGCAGTGGTTTACGCCAATCGGATCTATGTCCTACAGTACTCCTTGGGCTGGTACACCGACATACGGCACCCTCGGGGACCCAACCAAGAAGTGCCTTGGGTGCAAGGCCCATTAACCGAGTCCGCACCTCTAGCCCAAAGACCACCCAACATCATCGTCATCATGGCCGATGACCTAGGTATCAATGATGTTTCTACCCACGGCGGCGGCCACACTTCCGAAGGCGTTCCTACCCCCCATATCGATTCCATCGCCCGCGATGGCGTCCGCTTTGACCAAGGCTACGCTGGTAGCGCCGTGTGTACCGTTTCTCGGGCTGCCTTAATGACAGGGCGCTACCCATGGCGGTTTGGCGTGGAGTTCACCCCCACGCCGGGCGCAATGGCCCGGGTTGCAGGTGAGTTGTACTCTGACCCCAAGCGCGTACATCCCGTCATGATTGACAAAGTGGCGGCAAAGGATGCCAAAGACTTCAATGACTTAGGGATGCCAGACACCGAAATCACCATGGCCGAAGCCCTGAAAGCCAAGGGTTACCACACCATGCATGTGGGTAAGTGGCATTTGGGGAGTACCCCAGAAATGCGGCCCAACAACCAAGGCTTTGACGAAACCGTGTTCATGGAAAGCGGTTTGTATCTGCCCCAAAAAGATCCGCGCGTCGTTAACTCCAAACAAGACTTTGACCCGATTGATAAATTCCTGTGGCCCAACATGCGCTTTGGCGTGAGCTACAACAACGGCAAATGGTTTGAGCCCAATAAGTACCTCACCGACTACTTTACCGACGAGGCCGTCACCGCCATCAAGCGCAATAAAAACCAACCGTTTTTCCTGTTCTTGGCCCACTGGGGCGTGCATACGCCCTTGCAAGCGAGCAAGGAAGACTATGACGCCTTGGCGCATATTCCAGACCACCGCCGCCGCGTTTACGCCGCCATGATTCGATCTGTCGATCGAAGCGTGGGGCGGGTATTGAAAACCCTTAAAGATGAAGGTTTAGATGACAACACCTTGGTGGTTTTTATGAGCGACAACGGGGCGCCCGGCTACATCGGAATTCCCGATGTCAACCAACCCTACCGTGGCTGGAAACTCACGTTCTTTGAAGGCGGAATTCGCGTCCCGTATGTTGCCAAATGGCCGGGCCACATCAAAGCCGGGACCCAATACCAACAGCCAATCACCAATATCGACATCATGCCCACCGTGGTGGCTGCAGCAGGCGGAAAAATGCCTACGGATCGCCCCATTGATGGCGTTAATCTGTTGCCATTTTTGAGCGCTAACCCCACAGCCCAAGCCCAGCGTCCCTTGTTCTGGCGCGATGGCCCTTACCGCGCCATGCGCCACAAAAATTGGAAGTTAATTTCTTCCGACATCCCAGCCAAAGATTGGTTGTTTAATTTAAGTATTGATCCTACCGAGCAAGTGAACTTGGCGATGCGAGAACCCGCAAAACTGGCCGAACTCAAAGCGGAGTTACAAGCCCACCACGCCAATATGCCGCCGCCGCGTTGGGCCTCATTTATCAAAATGTCTGTCAATATCGACAAGACGCTGGATCAACTCGACGGCCCGGGCGATGAGTACACCTACTGGAGCAACTAGCCTGCGCCGTAAGTACTTTCTCTGGGGCTTGTTAGCTGCCAGTGCGTTGGCGATAGTCGTTTGGCTTGGGTGGGCTGCGAAAGCGACCGAGCAGCTTGCCAGCCGCGAGCCTTTGCAGTGTGCAATTCCTGCGCAAGCGGCAGGTTCGCCTCGCATCGGAATGGTGTGGGTTCCAGGCGGAGAGTTGGAGTTAGGCGACACGGTTTACCCCGAAGAGTCGCCCATTCGCAAGGTGAAGCTGTCAGGTTTTTGGATAGACCGAACCGAGGTCACCAACAACGACTTCGCGGCTTTTGTGGATGCGACAGCTTACAAAACAGTGGCTGAACGCGTGGTCGATCCTTTGTTGCATCCCGAACTCTCGCCCGAGATGCGCTTGCCCGGGGCCGTGGTTTTTATCAATCCCAATAGCTTGTCTGGCAAGGGCAGCCCAACCCAGTGGTGGCGTTACGTTCCCGGTGCGAATTGGCGTCACCCCGGAGGGCCAGATACCGACATCGTTGGGCGTGGCGCGTTCCCCGTCGTCACAGTCACGATTGAAGACGCCCAAGCCTACGCGCGATGGAAAGGGGCGGTATTGCCGTCTGAGGCGCAATGGGAGTGGGCTGCTCGGGGTGCCAGCAATAAGCGCATCAACGAACACGCACAACCCAAAGCCGCGAACACCTGGCAAGGCTTGTTCCCCGTGGCCAATTCGGGCGAAGACGGTTTTGTGGGGCTTGCGCCTGCAGGTTGTTACACCCCCAATGCCTTGGGTTTGTTCGACATGATTGGCAACGCATGGGAACTCACGCGTGACGCTTACACCGCGTCCCACGACGTCCTCGCCAGCGAAGCCTTACCAACGCCGGAGCAGGCGCGCTCGAAACCCTTGGTAAAAAATCCGCCGCAAGCGGCTGCGCCTGTGGCCCAGCATGTCATTAAAGGCGGCTCGTTTTTATGCGCCCCGAACTACTGCATGCGCTACCGCGCCGGCTCGCGTCAGGGCCAAGAGGACGATTTGGCTGTCAGCCATGTGGGTTTTCGCACGGTCTTGATAGCGCCTGGGCCTTAGGCGTTGCGTCTCTGCAATGCTTAACGATCTTCAAGGCGCTTTAAGTTGCTGCTGAACCAAGTAGTGCGAAATGATGCTTTGCAAATATTGTTTGGTCGCACTGGGCGTTTGGGGGCGGCTTAAGGCTTGGTAACTGCCCACAATCGCCAAATAAAACAAAGACGCTAAATCGGTGGCTGCTTTGGGGTCAGGCGTGATGCGTTTGAATTTGTTTTCAAACAAAGCCATGCGCATCTGGTCGACCGCGACCAACATATCGGCAACCGCCGTATCTCGCCGACCCAAGCCGCGAAGCGCTAACTCAAAGCGCATGTTTTGAAGGTCTTCGCCTGCATGCGCTAACGCTACTTCTAACAAAGCTTCGAGTTCTTTCACCGGGTCGGCATGGCTTTGCCCTTGGATACTTTGGTTCAATGCCAGTTCACGATCACGCCAGCGCTGCAGCACAGCCTGAACCAGTTCGGCGTGGTCTTTAAAGTGCCAGTAAAAACTTCCCCGAGTCACGCCCAATGTTTCGGCCAGCACCAAGACCCGCACGCCATCAAACCCATGGTCCACCACAGATTGAAAGGCGGCGTCTAACCAGTCATCGCGACCTAGGCGCGGCGCGACTTTGCTTTTGCGTGTTGTTTTAGGCTGTCCCATACGTTCCTAATTCCTTGTTTTCGCGCTATTGTCGCCCAAGCCACCATGCTATATTTCAATCGATACATTTGTGTATGGTGCCATTAAAAAGAGTGAGACATGAAACAGCATTCAAGAGCGTGGGTTGTGGGGCTTGCACTGGGCTGTGGCGTTGTTGGAAGCGCTTTCGGCGCCGACTCAGCACTTGCCAAACGTCCCAATATTGTGGTGCTGGTCGCAGACGATTGGGGGTTCTCCGATGTGGGTGCCTTTGGCGGTGAAATTGCTACCCCCAACTTAGACGCGCTCGCAAAAAAAGGCGTTCGATTTTCAAACTTTCATAGCGCTGCGTCGTGTTCGCCTACCCGCTCAATGCTACTCACCGGCGTAGATAACCACCGCAACGGGGTTGGCAATCTTCGGGAAGCCATGCCAAGCGAACATTTGGGAAAGCCCGGATACCAAGGCTCGCTCAACACCAGTGTGGTCACGGTCGCCTCCTTGCTCCAAGACAGCGGCTACCGCACTTACATCACTGGAAAATGGAACGTGGGCTCGGAGCCCAACAACTTGCCAAATAAACGGGGCTTTGACAAATCTATCGTTCAAGGCGATACCGGGTCGGATAACTGGGAGCCCGAAAAGCGTTACTTAGCGCACTTGCCTAAGGTGTACTGGTTTGAGGATGGGGCTCAAGCGGTGATGCCCAAAGAATTTTTTTCCTCGACTTATTTTGTAGACCGCATGCTGGGTTACATAAAAGACGACCCGCGCAAAGACCAACCGTTTTTTGCCTATGTGGGTTTCCAAGCGAACCACGTTCCTGTTCAAGCACCCAAGGAATTTGTAGATAAATACAAAGGCCGCTACCACGCGGGGTGGACAGCGTTGCGCGAAGAGCGACTGCGCAAAGCCGTGGCGTTGGGGCTGGTTCCCAAGGGCACAGCGATGGTGACCATGGGGACGACGCTGAAGTGGGATGCCATGGAAGAAAAAGAGCGTTTGCACATGGAGCGGCAAATGGAGGTGTATGCCGCGATGGCCGAGTCGATGGACTTTGAAGTGGGACGCTTGCTCGATTATTTGCGCAAGACAGACCAGTTTGACAACACCGTTTTTGTTTTTCTCTCCGACAACGGTCCCGAGGGCTCGGACTATAAAGAAGCCCAAATTTGGTTGAAAACCCAATACACCCAAGACACCGATAAGCTCGGTTCCAAAGGGGCTTATGGCATTCCCGGGCCTAGCTGGGCCAGTGCGTCGGCGTCGCCTTTGTCAACCTATAAGTTTTACGCAGGCGAGGG
>JBAXOC010000137.1:0-4779 GCA_037133455.1 Comamonadaceae bacterium
CGTAAATTACGGAATTTATAGCCGATAAATTAGGAAGTAAATATGAGAAGTCGCGTGAAAAATAAGTTTGAAAAATTCCGGTCCCATTCCCATTTGACTTTAAGGGTGAACCCATGATCCGACTATTGAGTCACTCTGCTGCGCCTGTCTTGGCGATGCCGCGGGCTGTGAAACGCGCCATCGTGGTGTTAGCAGACATTAGCCTCTGCGTATTGAGCGTCTGGTTAACTTTTTACCTTCGTTTGGGCGAGTTTTTGCCTTTTTCTGGCGGTCTTTTTTCGCCTTTGTGGTTCGTCGCTTTTGTGTCGGTTGTCTTCGCCATCCCCATTTTTATAACGTCGGGCCTTTACCGCGCGATCTTTCGCTACAGCGGCTTACCCGCAATGTTTGCAATGGTGCGCGCCATGCTTCTTTACGGGGTGTTATTTGCGGGTCTGTTTACTTTTTATAGCTTTGATAGCGTGCCGCGCACGGTGGGCTTAATTCAGCCCCTAGTACTGCTTGGGTTGGTGGGGTCATCGCGTGCAGTGGCTCGATTGTGGCTGGGTGGGTTGTACCAAAATCAAGTCAAAAAGGATGCTTTGCCGCAGGTGCTGATTTATGGCGCGGGCAGTGCGGGCAGGCAACTGGCATCGGCAATGGTTAACAGCCACGAGATTCGGGTGGTGGGATTTTTAGACGACGATGACCGCTTGCATGGAAACGAGCTTAATGGCTTGCTTATTTACGCGCCCGCTGATTTGGGTGAATTGTTGTTGGATGTGAAAGTGACAGATGTGCTGTTGGCCCTGCCTTCGATTTCACGTCAGCGGCGCAACGATATTTTGGCAAAGCTGCTCCCTTTCAAGCTGGCGGTGCGAACTTTGCCAGGCTTGAGCGATATTGCCATGGGCAAGGTGACTCTAAACGATATTCATGAGCTTGATATTGACGATCTGCTAGGCCGCGAGCCCGTAAGACCCAATGGTTTGCTATTGAACCGCAACACGCACAATAAAACGGTGCTGGTCACCGGAGCCGGTGGCAGTATTGGCAGTGAGCTGTGTCGCCAGATTCTTAAAACCAGTCCTAAGCGGCTTCTGTTGGTCGAAATGAGTGAGTTTGCGCTTTACCAAATTCATCAAGAAATTCAAACTATCTTGGAAAGCGCAGCAAATGACAGTGTGGAGGACGTCGAAGTTGTCCCCTTGCTGGCCTCGGTGTGTGACGAAGTGCGGATGCATGAGATCATGGACACGTGGAAGCCCAATACGATTTACCACGCTGCGGCCTACAAGCATGTACCCTTGGTGGAGCATAACCCGAGTGAGGGCGTTCGTAATAACGTGTGGGGTACCCGGGTCTGCGCTGAGGCAGCAGTCCGAAATGGCGTGCAAAACTTTGTATTGATTAGCACCGATAAAGCCGTGCGACCTACCAACATCATGGGCGCGACCAAGCGCTTGGCGGAGATGGTGTTGCAAGCATTGGCTGAGTTGAACGCCGCGTCAGCAAGCCGGACTTGTTTCTCTATGGTGCGTTTTGGCAATGTGCTGGGCTCCAGCGGCTCGGTCGTACCCCTCTTTCGCGAACAGATTAAAAACGGCGGGCCCATCACCCTCACGCATACCGATATCACTCGCTACTTTATGACCATTCCCGAAGCTGCGCAGCTGGTGATACAAGCCGGGGCCATGGGCGCTGGAGGCGATGTGTTTGTGCTTGACATGGGAGAGCCGGTTCGTATTTACGACTTGGCCAGTCGCATCGTCGAGTTGTCAGGCTTTACGCTAAAAACCCAGGCGAATCCAGAAGGTGATATTGAGATAGCCGTTACGGGCCTTCGCCCTGGAGAAAAACTCTACGAAGAATTGCTGATTGGCGACAACCCAACTCCCACGCAACACCCCCGCATCATGAAAGCCATCGAGGAGTTTCTGCCGTGGTCAAATTTGGAAGAAAAGTTAGGTGCGCTGAGTATTGCGATGAGCGTCAATGACGTGCCCGTGATTCGCGGGCTATTACAACAGCTCGTTAAAGGCTACGAACCTAGTGGTGAAGTTGTAGATTGGATTTACCTTGAGAATGAGCGGGGGGCGAGAGACGGTTACCTCGCCACCAGTCCCAACTGAAGCTGCACTTGACTCTCCTTTGCCCCAATTTGTTCAGCCAGCTCTCTGGCAGTCAAAACGATGCGATCAGATGACACTCCCGCTTTACTCAATCCTTTAGACACAGCCAAAGCGCGTTGAACACCCAATTGATTCAGTGCGTCAGCAGACAAGGTTTGTGTCTCCTGAAGACGTAAATAAAGACCTTGGTAAAAGGCGGCTGGGTCAGCAAACTGTGGCTCGCTTTGAACCATTTGGCCTAAGCGTTGCAACAAGCTTTTGTCTTCAGCCGCTTTGATGCGTTCTTGCAAGGCGTCAGCGCCTAAGCGTTGGGCGTACATTTCTCGCATTGCTTTTCTGATCGCTCGGCTAGAAAAATTCAAGGGCGCGAGCGGCTCATCGATGTCGAATTGAATACCCGCGCGTTTGTAAATTTCTTTGCGTAACGCCTTGGTTATCAAAACGGGGCTGTCAAGCGCGGGGTTGTAGTGTTCTGGAATGGTTATTTTCAATTGTTGTCTTTGAGACAGCATGCGTGCGATTTGCAGCAGTTTTTCTTGCTCCGGGGCAAGGAGCGTTTCGCTTCCAGGGTCAAAACCAATGGCGTCTAAGGTGTTGGCGTCCGAGCCCTGGCCAAATAGGCTGGCAAGGGCCCTAAACGGTGCGCTCACGATTTTGGTCAGCGCGTTCCCCAGCGCTTTCCAAATGAGGGAATCAAAACTAAATTGCGGGTCGTTCATGTTGCCCGTCACGGGGAGTCCTAGCTCAATGCGACCCGCGTCGTCTTTGAGGAGAGCAATGGCTAATTCAAGGGGGATTCTGAGGGCGGTCAGGCTGTCAACCCGTTGACCCAGCGTCAAAGCGTCGATCGTAATTTTGTTGTTGCCTTCGACTTGATTGGCGCGAACTTTGTACTGAAGGTCCAGCGTCATCTTTCCATCGGTAATGGCGTAACCCGCAAATTTGATGGTGTAGGGTGAGGCAGAAGGTAAGTCGAGGTTTTTAAGTTGCGCGTTGATTTGGGTGTTATTGCCCAGATTGAAGAGATCCATGTCTCCTCGAATTCGCGCCAGACCAAATTCGTTGACTCTGCCGTCTAGCGCTATTTGGCTGCGTGTGTCTTTTTTATTGGATAAGCTGTTGATGACGCCGTTGAGCGCGAACAGTTTGGTTTTGAACTGTGGGTTCAAACTTCGGTCAGTAAAGTCCAATTGGCCTTGCTGAATTCGCAGCCGTTGCACGTTAAATCCAACGGGCGATGGATTGCTTACCTTTTCGCTATCGATCCCTTTTGTCTGGATCATCAACCCGGCCGCGCTAAAACTCCGATCGGCCTCAATCGCGAATTTAGCGGAGGGTTCAACCCAGATTAACTCTGGGATACGAACAGAAATAGGATCAAGTCCGAGAATTATTTTTTCTGCGCTGGCGTCTTTCCACTGCGCAAACACATCGCCGTCTGGCTCTTTCAGTTCCACTCCCGCAACCTTGACCGAGCCTACATACCGCAGGCCAGTGCTCCGCCCAACCCCTGGGCTGATTCGCCCTTGTCCCGACACCGTGCCGCTTGCAATTTGGAGTGGGGTGTAAGGCGCTAAAAAGGGTTGCAAAGGTTTTAAGGCCACACTTTTGAATGTCAGGTCGGCCGCTAAGAGCTTAGTTGTTGGGGTGAACTGTCCTTGGGTCTGGAGTTCACCGCCGTCTTTAAGTACCAAACGGGCATTGAAGGGGATGGGGCGGGCTGGATCATTACGAAGCTCTGCTAAATCAAGGACGCCACTTAACAAATCCACCTTCAGGCTTTCAGCGCCATCGGCTTGGGGAATAAGAACGCTGAGGTCGCCCACTTTGAGTTGTGCATCCGTCAGCCCCAAGTCAAATTTTCCAGCCGCATAAGAGAAGGTGTAAGGCAATCGCAAATCCATCTGACCCGAAGCGACAGAAATACGTGTGTAAGGTTTGAGGTACTTGGCTAATTCTGAAAGCGCAACTTTTTCGAAAACGAGTTCGCCCTTGCCTTTGAGGCTATTGAGCGTGGTCTCACCACTCCAACGCAATTGAGCGCCGCTGTCTGATTGCGCAGTAAAGGTGTAACTCCCTGATTCGTTGGGGAGCGTGCTCAGATTTTTAAGTTTGAATTCGACAGGATCAAACTGGTTTTGGTAGCCGCTTTGCAGGTCTTGAAAATGAATTTTTCCATCGGTGATCTGAAATTGCTGAATCAAAAGGCGGGGCAGGGCGCTGGAAGACGAGGGGTTTCGCTCTTCGTAGCTTTCAATCCATTGCGCCATATTGAAAACGCCATTTTTCGACACCTTGAGTTGCAGTTCCGGCGACGATACGTGGAGGTCAGAAAACCGCCAAGTACCGCGAACCAAAGAGCCCCACTCCAAAGCGACATCTACCCGCGCAATAGTTAAAACTGGCGTGTCATCGTTCTCAGCCAAACCCAGTCCATCCACTTTCAGGCGCAGGGTAAAGGGATTGAAAGCGATGGCTTGAGTGCTGACTTTGCGATCCAGAGTTGCCACGCCCCATCCAGGAATTTGCTTTTGAAGAAAGCTGGGAACAACCCAAAACCCCACTGCGGCGTAAATGAAAACCACGCCGACCAAGACGGCAATAATTTTGGTATAGCGTTGAAATGCGATTTTTATCATTGGCTTTATCACTCCCCTAGAGGCGCATT
>JBAXOC010000138.1:0-4773 GCA_037133455.1 Comamonadaceae bacterium
CCTCGCACGCTTTCCAGGCGTGTGACTTAAACCGCTCATCCACCTCTCCAGAACCATCGATTCTAACCTGACTTTGACGCTGCACTTGGAGAGACAAAGCTCTCAGGCATAAAAAAAGGGAGCGCCTTTTCAGGCACTCCCTTTTTGAAGCTTGGCTAAAAAATTAGCGTGCTTTTCGCATCAATTAGCGAATCACAGCCAAAGTAACCAACTGTCCGCCTTTGATGGTTTTCAGAGTCAAAGCGCCATTTTTGATGTCGCCTTTTTCGTCAAAAGTGATGGGGCCAGTGACGCCTTTGAAGTCTTTTGTCGCAGCCAATACGGGGAGGTATTTAGCTGGGTCAGAAGAATTAGCAGCAACCATGGCAGCAACCATGATCTTCACGGAGTCATAAACGTAAGGAGCGTAGACTTGAACGTCAGCGTTGAACTTGGTTTTGAACTTCGCTTTGAAGTCGTCCATGCCCACTTTGGCTTCGCCTTCAACGCCACCAGCTTCAGCGCAGAACACTTGGTCGTCACCGGCTGCATCGCCAGCGAGTTTGATCAACTCAGTGGAGCAGATGCCGTCGCCGCCCATGAACTTGGCTTTGATACCCAAGGATTTCATTTGCTTGAGCATAGGGCCCGCAACTGCGTCCATGCCGCCGAAGAACACGACGTCAGGCTTTTTACCTTTGATGGTGGTCAAGATGGAGTTGAAGTCGGTTGCTTTGTCCGTGGTGAACTCTTTAGCAACGACTTTGCCGCCAGCAGCTTCAACCGCTTTAACGAACTCTTCAGCGACGCCTTGGCCGTAAGCGGTGCGGTCATCAACCACAGCGATTGCTTTGCCTTTGAGGGTGCCCACTGCGTATTTGCCCAATGTGCTACCGAGATGCACGTCGTCAGCCACAACGCGGAATGTGGTTTTGAAACCTTGGCGTGTGTACTTAGGATTGGTAGCAGAAGGAGAGATTTGAGGGATTCCAGCATCGCTGTAAATCTTGGAAGCAGGAATTGAGGTTCCTGAATTCAAGTGACCGATCACGCCGGCAACTTTGGCATCGGCCAATTTCTGAGCAACGGCAGTGCCTTGCTTAGGATCAGCTGCGTCGTCTTCAGCCATCAACTCGAGCTTGACTTTTTTACCGTCAATCATCACGCCAGCGGCGTTGAGTTCTTCAATCGCCATGATGGCGCCGTTTTCGTTGTCTTTACCCAAGTGGGCAATAGCACCACTGGTCGGGCCAACGTGGCCAATTTTTACGACCGGATCAGCAGACGCCGCAGGCGCAGCAGCTTCTTTTTTACCGCAAGCGGCCAACAGGGCTGCAACAGCCAACACTGTCAAAGCACTTTTAACTTTGAATTGCATAAGAACTCCAAAAAATTGAAAAAACAAACAAAAGTCGTGAATTTATATTCCACGGGGCGAACCATACCCTAAATTTTGCCAACCTAACAGAGGGAAGTTACCGAGAAACCCTAAGTTTCTAGAAAAATTTAAGAGCGTAAAATCAAGTCGTGGCGCGAGATGGCGTAGCCCAATTGCGTATAGGCCTTCCAACGGTTGCGAGCTGAATCCTTGTCGTCATCATCCGTACTAACGACTTCAATCACCCGCGTGTACACCTCAAAACCAGAAGGCATTTGGGTACTTAGATTCACCAAAATGGGGAATTCAGGATGGCAGTGTTGTACGTGTGCGGGAACCAACACCACGCTACTACGCGAGAGAATGTCTTCGGGGGCGTCAACCAAGCAATGGGTTAAAAACTCGGTTTCAGTAAGAGACCAAAGCGCACTATCGAGTTCTTGTAACAAAGGGCCGTCGCCCAGCACCCACAACTTGGCGCCCGATCCTACGGCTTTGCGAATCAAACGCAGGGCGTAGCCCCGTTTGTCGGGGGCACCAAAGTGGAACGCAATCTCGGTCACTTGGCTTGGGTCGGGGGCAAGATAAATTCAAGCAACAAACCCACCGGTCGACCCGTTGCACCCTTTTGGGGGCCGCTCTTCCAAGCGCTGCCGGCGATGTCTAGGTGGGCCCATGGGAATTTGTCTGTAAAGCGCTGTAAAAATTTGGCAGCTGTAATCGCCCCGCCCGCTCGTCCCGCTACATTCGCAACGTCAGCAAAGTTAGTTTTTAAGCCTTCTGCGTATTCCTCATCCAAAGGCATGCGCCAGCACAGGTCTTGCGATCGTTGAGACGCGTTCTCTAAAGACTGGGCCAAGCCGTCGTGGCTTGAAAACATACCACTACGCACGGCGCCTAAGGCGATCACACACGCACCGGTAAGGGTCGCAATATCAACCACAGCCGCAGGCTTAAAGCGTTCCGCATAGGTCAGGGCATCGCACAAAACCAAGCGCCCTTCGGCGTCCGTATTCAATATTTCGATGGTTTGGCCGCTCATGCTTGTCACCACGTCACCGGGTTTGACCGCTTTGCCATTGATCAGGTTTTCGCAGGCTGGAATCAAGCCGACGACATTCACCGCGGGCTTAAGCATGGACAAGGACTTGAACAGTCCCAATACGCTGGCAGCGCCCGACATATCGAACTTCATCTCATCCATCTCAGGGGCGGGTTTAATCGATATTCCACCACTGTCAAACGTGATGCCCTTACCGATCACCACAGTAGGGGCCTGGGTTTTTGCAGCCCCCGAGTAACGCAAAACAATAAAGCGCAGCGGCTCATCGGAGCCTTGGGCCACTGCCAAAAAGGACCCCATCGCCAGCTTTTCGACCTCTTTGGGGCCGAATACCTCACATGTGATTTTGGGATGTTGCGCCAAGGCTTGGGCCGCTTTGCCAAGCAAGCTCGGTGTGGCGAAATTAGCCGGGCGGTTGGCCCATTCTTTGGCCAGCTCAACGCCGCTCACGGTCGCCACAGCGCGGTCAAACACCGAGGTCAGTTGCGTGGCGTTGGTTGCCAAGAGGCGGACCTGCTGCAAGCTTCTTGAAGGAGGCTTGGAGTGGGTGGTGTTGTAAACATACGTGGCATCGGCCACCGCCAACACGGCCGAGCGAACCGCCTCCTCTTTGGCGGGAGACGCAAAGCAAACCGTTAGTTTTTTCATACCTGGGGATTTGCTTGCCCCAAGCGCGGCCACAATGGCTTTTCGAACTTCAGCAAAGGTTCCGTCTCCAGCGCTTGCCAAAACAAGGCGTGTTGCAAGCACTTCTGAGGGGCGGTACATCGGCAATACCTTGCCAACGCCAGCCTCCAAATCACCCGCTTTCAGGGCTTGCGCCACGAGTTGGGACAATGCGTCTTTGGTTGCTTTGAAGTTTTTAGGCACCAAAAGCACCAAAACATCACATTTTTCACGGGCAGCGCCCACCAATCCGATTTCTTGAAGTTCAAAGTTCATCATTTAGCCTTTAATATCGCGTCCAATGTTATTCCATAACTCTATCCGCAAAGAACTCGCCCGAACTTTTGGGGCTACCTTGGTCGTCTTAGTCACCGTGGTGATGACTATGACCGTGATTCGCACCCTTGGAGAGGCTTCGCGTGGCGTTTTTAACCCCTCCGATGTCATTGTCATCATGGGCTATACCGTCTTAGCAGACCTGCCCACGATTCTTTCCTTGTGCCTATTTATTGCCATCATTAACGTCCTGACCCGGATGTACCGCGACAGCGAGATGGTGATTTGGTTTGGCAGTGGGCGGGGTTTGTTGTCTTTGCTAAAGCCCATTTCACGCTTTGCATGGCCTATTTTTGTGGTGATTTTTTTACTCGCATTTTTGGTCTTGCCCTGGGCTTTCAGTCGTATTGAAGATCTTCGCGATACCTATGAAAAACGCAGTGACTTGGCTCGGGTTGAGCCCGGGCAATTTCAAGAGTCATCCAACGGCAACCGGGTATTTTTCTTAGAGAAAGATCCCGATAACAAGCCTACGGGGACCAACGTTTTTATGGCGACGCGCGAGCAAGGCAAAGAGACCATTTCTTCGGCCTTGAGCGCAAGGATTGAGGTCATCGGGCAAGATAAATTCTTGGTTTTAGAAAACGGCCAACGTTTAGAAAAAAGCGCAGGCAAAGCCGATTACTCGATCACAACGTTTGACCGCTACGTGACAAAAATCGGCGTCGATGACAGTTCCACACGCAGTTACCTCCCCACCAGCACACTGACCACCCTGCAATTGTTCGTCACGCCTAGCCTTGCCAGCATGGGCGAATTTTCTTGGCGGGCAGGTCTGATTTTGACGGCCTTTAATCTCATGCTCATTGCCTTGGCTTCGGCGGGATCCAATCCTCGTGCCGGCCGAACCGGCAATTTATTCTTTGCGTTCATGGTGTTTGTGTTGTATTTCAATTTTCTCATTTTGGGGCGCAGCTGGGTCGAATCGGGCAAGGTACCCGTCGGTTTGTTTTTGCTGCTTCTGCATGGTGGGGCCTTGGGCTTGGGTTTACTGATGTTGACCGCCCGCCATAACCAGTGGGCCAATTTACTTTTTAAACGCTCCCCGCGGGCTGCCGTGGTTTCGCAGAGGCGCACATGAAAACCCTGCGCCGGCTTTTGTATACCGAAGTAGTGATTGCTGTAGCGGCAATCACTTTGGCATTTATTGCCCTCTTTTTCTTTTTTGACTTTGTCGACGAATTACGCGCGATTGGGCGGGATGCCGCCTTGGGATACTCCGTAGCCCAAGCGCTGATCTACGTTACCTTGCTGATCCCTAATCACATTTACGAACTGATGCCGATTACGGTCTTGATTGGGAGTATTTTTGTGATGGCGCGTTTCGCGCAGAGCTCGGAGTTCACTATTC
>JBAXOC010000139.1:0-4750 GCA_037133455.1 Comamonadaceae bacterium
AAACAGCACGCGCAAGTCTGCATGCAAGGTGTTGGACAAAAAGAAAAGCCACTTTAACAATTCCCCACGGTGCTTTTTCTCTGGCGCGGGCAATGCCGCGTGTTGATCCGCCAGGTGCAAAAGAATGGCAGCGGTTTCAAACAAGGGGGCGGCTTGGGCGGGGTCCAGCAATACGGGCAATAAGCCTTGCGGATTGAATTTCAAAAACTCTGGGCTACGTTGCCCATCCACAGTCCGGTCAATCTCGATGGCTTGGTAAGGCACCGCCAGTGCTTCAAGCACCATTCGGATCACGATATTGGCGCTATCAGGGGAGTAATACAGGGTGTATGGCATGAAAGTTCCTACAGTTTTCGCATCACCACCAAGCCCTTAAGGTACTCGCCCTCGGGAAAGGTCATCGTCATCGGGTGGTCTGGAGCGCCGCCCATGCGTTCGCTGATAAATCCATCCACTCCCGCATCTGCGCCTGCGGAGGCCACGATTTTGTGAAACAAATCAGGGCTGATTCCACCCGAGCAAGAATAGGTAAATAAAACGCCACCGGGCTCTAATATTTTAAAAGCCAAACGGTTGATGTCTTTGTAGGCCCGGGCGGCCCGCTCGGCGTGCGCCACCGTCGGCGCAAATTTTGGAGGGTCTAAAACAATCGCATCAAAGCTTCGCCCTTCTTGCGCGAATTGGCGCAAGGACGCGTTGACATCGGCATCCATAAAGCCCGCCCGCTCCTGCGCAAAACCATTGAGTGCCACATTCTCTTGCGCCTTAGCGATGGCTGGGGCAGAAGAATCAATCGAAAGAACATGGGCAGCGCCGCCGGCTAAGGCCGCAACCGTGAAACCTCCGGTGTAGCAGTAACAGTTCAGTACGCGTTGAAAATTCAAACGCTGCGCATAGTCTGAGAATTTTTTTCGGCTATCGCGTTGGTCTAAATAAAATCCGGTCTTATGGCCTTGGGCAATATCCAAAGCCAGTTGCCAGCCGTTTTCTTGCAACACAATATCCGTTGCCCCCTCCCCCCGCAGCCAACCCTTGACTTCTGTCAAGCCTTCTAAAGCGCGACTACTCGCGTCAGAGCGTTCAAAGAGTTTGGACAGGCCGGTATGCGCAAGCAGCGCATCGGCAATTGGGTTTTTCCACCGCTCAACCCCCGCCGATGTGAACTGCGCTACCAAGGTGTCGCCGTACCGATCCACAATCAAACCAGGAAGCCCATCGGACTCGCCGTGGATCAAGCGCATGCCATCACTGGGAATCAAAAACCGGGTTCTGGCCTGAATGGCTTTTGCAATGGTTGAAGAAAAAAACGCGGCGTCAATGCGCTGGGTTTCGTCAAAACTCCATACCCGGGCCCGAATTTTGGAGCTGGGACTGAAAGCCGCCCAACCCAAGAATTGGTTCTCAGAACCTTCAACGCGAACCGTTTCACCGCTATCGCCGCCTCCGCGCTCGATGGCGGATTCAAAAATCCAAGGATGGCGGCGCAGCAAAGATCGTTCTTTGCCAGCGCGGAGTTTGATCGTTTTCATAGGGGGTATTGTCACCCCTTAGTTCGTTCATTAGCCTACCTGTGATCGGCCACTATTAATTCAATTCAACCACCCGAGTGAGGTCAAGCACTGTTTTGTCATTAATCACCTCGCCCGTCTCCATATATTTTTTGTGCCCAGCCAAAATTCCAGAGAGGAGTTTTGCATTCATACGCTTCATCACCAAATGGTTCATGACATCAAAAAATCCGTTTTTCATGCTGTATTCCATCACCCCAGTCAGGACTGTTCCCTCTTGCGAATCGCGAAGAACCAAGTCCATTTCCATGGTCTTGATACCTGGCATTTTATTGAGTTGATACACCGAAATCTTGATATTTTTCTCTTCATTCCACTGAACGACACGCTCTTCTGCACTTGCGCCCATCATTGTGAAATCGCAGTGCCGAGTTGCTCCAACGCCCTGCTTTTGCTCTGAACTCACGTAAGACTTGCTAACCGCAGGATGCCCATGACAAATATTGCCAAAATCAGACAGTATTTTCCAAACTGCAGCACGCGATAAATTAATCGCAATTTCTTTTTTAATAATTGTCATATATTCCCTTTAAGTCAGCCCGGTTAGGCTATTTTTTGAACCCGAAATTGGGCAAAATTTTCAAGCATGAGCGACACCATGGTCTTAGTCGTTTTTTTATCCAAGCCGCCTTTGATCATCGTTCTCATGCCGCTAATTACAATTTGCAAATAAATCACTACGTCTTTTAAATCAACACTTTTTTTAATCTCGCCCTCTTTTTTTGCGCGGTCAACCGCCGCAAAAAAAATGGAATTGATAGCGTCCATTCCTGTCTTAAATACGTCTAAGAACTTCTCTTCTGTTTGGCCGAATTCGTTGACGGAATTCACCAAAAAACACCCTTTAATACCTTCGGGTCGTTGCGCTGTATCAGCCACACCATGCAAAAATTCAACAATAAATTCCCAGCCTGAATTTGAATCCATAAGTTGCGATTTCATTGAACTAGCCAAATCGTCTGCATACTTAGTCAGGCAACGCTGGAATAAATCCGACTTGTTGCCAAAGCTTTGGTACAAGCTACTTTTAGACAGATTCATAGCTTCAAGCAAGCCTGTCATGTTTGCGCCTTTGTAGCCCTCACGCCAAAAAACATCTATCGCTGCATCTAGCGCTGAAACAGGATCAAATTCAAGAGGCCGGCCAATGTTGCGCATTTCTTCCATATTATAGTACCAATCGGTCCATATTTAATTTGGGGTCTATTAACGAGAGGGTTTTTTCAATTTAGCCCGCGGATGCGCAGCGTCATAGGCTTTAGCTAAGTGCTGAAAATCAAGGCGGGTATAGACCTGCGTGGTGCTGATATTGGCGTGGCCTAAAAGTTCTTGGACACCACGCAGATCGCTGCTGGACTGCAAAACATGGCTGGCAAAAGAGTGGCGCAGCATATGCGGGTGTACCGGTGTCGTCATTCCCGCTTGCAAACTGCGGCGTTGCAAGCGCTGCCACACGGATTGTGCGCTGAGGCGGGTTCCGCCGCGTCCTTGGAACAGTGCGGCGCTTGCGTTGGCTTCATTGCCTTGAACCGGCGCGGCAGAGGCAAACCCTGACGGGCCGCGAAGCGCCATCCAGCGCTCGAGCGCTTTGATGGCGGTGCTACCTACAGGAACGGCACGGCGCTTGGAACCTTTACCTAATACATGGGCCTGTGCGCTTTGCATATCAATCCAACCTTTGGCCTGCGCACTAGCCACCACGTCTAAACCCACCAACTCACCCACCCGCAAACCGCTGCCGTACAACAACTCGACCATCGCCGCATCACGCGCCTCAAACCAAGCACTGTCTTCACTTTGAAAGTCGGCAAAGTGCACCGCATCGTCCACACCCAAAGCTTTGGGTAAGGGCTTGGGGGCTTTAGGAGAGCGGACATCTTGAACCGGGTTGCTTGGCACCAAACCTTGGCGGCCTAACCAAGCATAAAAACCCCGCCAGCCACTCAAAATAAGTGCAATGCCACGCCCGCTGCGTCCGCCGCTGTGCATGCTGGCAACCCAGCGGCGAATATGGTTGTTTTTAACATCCACCAAAGCCAAACCACGGCCGGACGCCGCGCTGCTTGCGCTGGCGAAATTTTGCAGCTTGTTAAGGTCTAAGGCGTAGAGTTCGACGGTGCGTTGGGCTAAGCGTTTTTCAACGCGAACGTGTTCTAAGTAACGCTCAATCAGTTCGCCATCGGTCGCGATGAAGGACACAACGCGGTCCTGATTTGAATTTAGCGCAAGCGCCCTAGAGCGGCGCTGGCGACTTCACCAATGCGGGATAAAAAGTCCGTCCCCATTCCGCTATGAAAGCGCTGCGCATCCATGGATGCCAACACCAGCATTCCAAAAATTTCACCTGCACCCGCTCCAACACCCCCAGCTTCACCGCTGCGCAAAGGAATCAAGGCCAATGAGCTTGCAGCCTCAGGATTTTCAAGCCACTGGGTCGCATCAAAACCGGTGTTCAAACCACAAAAGGGCTCCTTCAGGGACGCAGCAAATAACTTCGCGTCTTCCGATACGCCTTGCGTAAACGCGGCTTGGCCGTGGGCTGCGTCTAAGCCCCACAAACGCAATCCCACCTGGGGCACGGAGAATTGCGCGCCAATTTCTTGCGTAATGAGCGCTGGCAGCGCGTGCGGCGCAGGAACCAAGAGCAAGCCGCGGGCCCAGCGCAGCACTTTGTCAGACAGCAGGATGTTGTCATTGCCATGGCGGATCATTTCCATCATCCGCCCCTCTAACATCTTGATTTTTTCACGCAACATTTCAGCTTGACGTTCTTGCAAACTGACTGCGCGGTGGCTGTGCGGGCTCGACAATTGCACCGTAGCCAAGAGCTCCGAATGGCGAACAAAAAAATCGGGGGTGTTCGCCAAATAATGGGCGATATCTTCTTCTGTGATCGGGTTGTTCAAAGTTTTTTCGGTGAGTTGGCTCATAGCGTTTCCGTTCAATCAATACAAGTCTTACAAAGCGTCCGGGATGTCAATTTCACCCTGGAAAACCGTGGTAGCGGGCCCTGTCATCATGACAGGGGAATCCCCCCCCTCCCAAGCAATACTCAGCAAACCGCCGCGCGTGTGAACATCGACGCAGGCGTCGAGCAAACCCCAGCGAATGCCTGCAACCACCGCCGCACACGCGCCCGATCCACAGGCCAAGGTTTCGCCTACGCCGCGCTCAAACACGCG
>JBAXOC010000140.1:0-4742 GCA_037133455.1 Comamonadaceae bacterium
TTCCCCATCACACTTCCTACGCTGGCATGACCCAGATCAGGTTCATGGGGTATTTCTCAGTCTTGCTAACGCAAGACACCCCCGGTGAAGGCGCAATCATAGCCTAATGCCAACCTCAAAAAAAGTTTCGGGTTAAACGACTTACTTCGCTTGTAGACTCAGCTAAACACCCCATATAAAAGCCCATGACCACTGAACGCCCCAAATCCCAAAGCCCTAAATCGCTCTCAGGCCTCATGCCGTTCTTAAAACCCTATCGGGCAAGGATTGGCTTAGCGCTTTTGTTTTTAGTCTTGGCTGCCGCAGCCACCTTGGCTTTTCCCTTCGCGCTTCGCAGCTTGATTGATGGAGGCCTGGTACAAAACGACAAGGGCGCGCAGATGATGGCCATGCAAGAACACTTTGTTCTGCTCTTTGGGGTGGCTACTGCTTTGGGTCTTTTTTCTGCAGGACGGTTTTACATGGTGAGCTGGTTGGGTGAGCGGGTCACAGCGGACTTGCGGACTGCGGTTTACCAACACGTGATGCACCAAAGCCCTGAGTTTTTTGAAACGACGCAAACTGGCGAAGTTCTCTCGCGCCTCTCCGCTGACACGACGCTGGTTCAAACTGTTGTCGGCTCCTCCTTGAGTATGGGCTTACGAAACGCAGTCATGGGCTTGGGTGCATTGGGTGTTTTGGTGTGGACAAACCCCTTGGTGATGTTGCAGGTCTTGGTGGTGTTGGTAATGATTATTTTGCCCAGCCTTTGGTTTGGACGCCGGGTTCGAAAACTTTCCCGCGCCAGCCAAGACCGCATTGCTGACTCCAGCGCCATTGCTGCCGAGGTCTTGAATGCGATTCCGGTCGTCCAAAGCTACACCGCAGAAGACCGCGAGTCAGCGCGTTTTACCGTTTCGACCGACAACGCTTTTGACACCGCTGTGCGCCGAAGTCTAGCCCGCTCGGTCTTGGTGGCGTTCATCATCATTGCAACCTCGGCCGCATTACTTTGGGGCTTGTACCAAGGAACCCAAGCCGTTGTCGCTGGCCGTATCAGCGCGGGTGATTTAGGTCAAACCGTGGTTTACGTTATTATTTTGGCCAGTGCTTTTGCTGTGTTGGGCGAAGTCTATGGCGACTTGCTTCGCGCTGCGGGTGCGACCGAGCGGTTAATGGAACTTCTGAACACCCGCTCGCCCATTGCATCTCCCGCACATCCACTAGTTGCCACCATGCCAGTCGCTGGTAGCGCTGTCGAGTTTGACAGTCTCGTGTTCCACTACCCCTCGCGCCCATTGCAACAGGCACTTGAAAATTTCAGTTTGAAAATTCAACCGGGGCAAACCGTTGCCATCGTGGGGCCGAGCGGCGCAGGTAAAAGCACGGTGTTTCAACTCTTGCTGCGTTTTTACGATGCGCAATCGGGTCATATCGTTTTAGACGGTGTCCAGACACAGGCCATGTCCTTGCATGCGCTTCGCCAACGCATTGGCATCGTCCCCCAGGACGCGGTTATTTTTTCAAGCAGTGCGCTGGAAAATATTCGCTACGGCAAGCCTGAAGCCTCCGATATGGAGGTCAAAGCCGCAGCCCAAGCCGCTTTTGCACACGAATTCATTACGGCTCTTCCAGAAGGCTACGACACGTTTTTAGGCGAGCGCGGATTGCGCTTGTCTGGCGGTCAACGCCAGCGTATTGCGATCGCTCGTGCCATGTTGAAAAACCCACCGCTGCTTTTACTTGATGAAGCAACCAGCGCCCTCGATGCAGAGAGTGAACGGATGGTTCAAGCAGCGCTGGATTCAGCCATGCGTAACCGAACCACGATTGTGATTGCCCACCGCCTTGCCACCGTTCAAAAAGCCGATGTGATCGTTGTTCTAGACCACGGAAAGCTCGTCGAGCAAGGGACCCATGCTGAATTGGTAGCGCGTGGCGGGGTTTATGCCGGACTGGCCGCACTGCAGTTCAATGCTTAGGGAACGATTTGATCTTGAGAATAAGCGAGACCTGATTGCGTCAGTTTCCCGTCTTTGAATAAGGCAGAAGTACCTGTCTTGGCATCATGCCAAGCGTATCTTTGCACACACTCACTTTGCTCCATCCAACGTGTTGTAGTTTGAATGAAAGCGTCCACTTCACTTTGTGAGTAACGCATAGGTTGCGCCCTGGCTTCAGAAGCTGTTTGAGGTGCAAATTCTGTAATCCAAACTGGTTTTTTGTAGGCAACACAAACCGCTTGAATATCCTCAATAAACTTCTTTGCATTTACACCTTTATACCAATGGACTGCAATGAAATCTACCTTTGGTTTTTCATTCATAAAAAGCTCTAGCCAATTTTTAGGATTCAAGGCATTTTTTGCTATCGCTGGCGAGCCTGTGTATTGCGATTTTCGTACCAGTTCCGGCCACGACAAGAGAGCGTCTTCAACAGCAATGTTTGACTGCTTAGCGTTATCGGGCTCATTGAAACCCAATACCCATTTACTTCCAGTATCAATATCTTCTACGCGACGAATTGAAAATGCCATAGGGACAAATGCAACAGAAGTTTTGATATTCGAGCGACTACCCCAGTTGTAATACCAATGCACTTTAAGTGCTGCAAGCGCCTCGGCTCCCTCACCTTGGGACTCAACCAAGCCAAAGCCTTTTTTATCAGTCGCAAGAGCCGCAGCCGATATGCCCATTGTTCCAACGACCATTAAAAATACCGATAAAAAGAAATTGAAATACATGGTTATCCATATTTTGCATAGTTAAGAAACGACTTTGCCTTGGACAACAAAGAATGGCAAGACTACATTGCAGGCACTTTAACCAATGCTAGAGGTGCCTTTATGTCTCACTCCGTTCCAAGTTACCTTCACCCCGACCACCTTGGTCCTTGGGGAGTATATTTACAACAGGTCGATCGGGTGATTCCTTACCTGGGCCATCTTGCGAGGTGGGCAGAAACTTTAAAACGTCCGAAGCGGGCCTTGATTGTGGATGTGCCGATTCAAATGGACGATGGCACGGTTGCGCATTTCGAAGGCTACCGGGTTCAACACAATACGTCGCGCGGACCGGGCAAAGGCGGCGTACGCTTTCACCAAGACGTTACGTTGTCTGAAGTGATGGCGCTCTCGGCTTGGATGTCTATTAAGAACGCGGCCGTCAACGTTCCCTACGGTGGCGCTAAGGGCGGCATCCGTGTGAATCCTAAAAATCTATCGATCGGTGAACTCGAGCGCATGACGCGCCGCTATACCAGTGAAATTGGAATCATCATTGGGCCCACCAAAGACATTCCTGCGCCTGACGTCAACACCAATGAACAAACCATGGCTTGGATGATGGACACCTATTCCATGAACGAAGGCGCAACGGCCACTGGCGTAGTCACCGGTAAGCCGATTGACTTGGGCGGATCGCTCGGACGTCGGGAAGCAACAGGACGGGGCGTTTATACCGTGGGAGTTGAGGCAGCCCAACACATTGGGTTAGACATTGGCAGTTCAAAAATCGCGGTTCAGGGCTTTGGCAATGTAGGCGGTATTGCTGCCAAACTGTTTGCGCAAGCAGGGGCCAAGATCGTCGCAGTTCAAGACCACGGTGGAACCGTTGCCAAAGAATCGGGGCTCGATGTCAACGCGCTTCTATTGCATGTTGCCAACACGGGGAGCGTGGCGGGCTTCGCTTTAGCCGACGTCTTACCGGACGGGGAGTTTTGGAGTGTTGCGTGTGATATTTTGATACCTGCGGCCTTGGAGCAACAGATCACCGAGACCAACGCCCACCGCATTCAAGCCCGCATGGTGATTGAAGGTGCCAATGGGCCCACTACGCCGCAGGCCGATGATATTTTGCAAGACCGAGGTATCTTAGTGGTCCCGGATGTCATCGCCAACGCCGGCGGCGTCACGGTGAGTTACTTTGAATGGGTTCAGGATTTTTCGAGTTTTTTCTGGAGCGAAGATGAGATTAATTCGCGCTTGGTTCGCATCATGAAAGAAGCATTTGCCGTGGTGTGGCAAGTCGGCCTTGATCACCAAGTGAGCTTACGCACTGCCACCTTTATTGTTGGTTGCAAGCGCATTTTGCATGCCCGCGAACTCCGGGGCTTGTATCCCTGAAGCGCTTATTGCAAAGGCTCTTTTAAAGCATCAGGTAAGACGAGGGGCATCACAGCGATGCCCTCTTCAAGAAGATCACGGGTTTCTTGCGCCGTGGCTTGGCCACGAATTCCATGCTCAGGGACTTCGCCGTAATGGATTTTTCTCGCCTCTTCAGCAAATCGGTTTCCAACGTCAGACGTATTGGCAATCATGGCTCGGGCCATCGCCATCCAAGCGCTAGTTAAATCAGGATTGGCAGGTGCAGCTACCGCGGTGCTCGCTTCGCTTGATTTCTCAAAAGCAGATTCGCGTGGATTGGATAAATTCAAGCGAGGTGCACTAAGCTTTTTCGTCACCTTGGCATCAGCACACATGGGGCACTGAACCAAAGCGCGACTGCATTGGGAAACAAAGTCTTCTTCCGAGCCGAACCAACCCTCAAAGGTATGGCCTTGGCTGCACTGAAGATCAAGGACTTTCATGCTGCGTTTTGCCAATCGAGCGGCCAAGCGCCACTTAGAAAATTTTGCAGCCACAGCACGCCCGTCAACGTTTTTGCATCGGTCACGCGCCCATCGCGGCACCATTGCAAAAGCTCATCTGGCCGGGCGGTAATAACATCTAAAAACTCACCGGCATCGAGCTTGCGCTCACCCAA
>JBAXOC010000141.1:0-4741 GCA_037133455.1 Comamonadaceae bacterium
CACCTGGCCCACTTGGTTTTGCTCTTCGGCGCGGCCGTAGCTGAACTTTCGAACACCGAGGTAGTCATTCAAGTTATCCGCCGTAACGATGACTTTGGGGGTGAGTTTTTTAAGTAGCAAGCCTTTGACGACTTTGCGGCAGATCTTAGATAGCTCACGCTCTAAAGAGCGAACGCCCGCCTCACGGGTGTAGTACCGAACGATGTCGCGAACAGCGGCATCTTCGATCTGCAACTCGACTTCCTTCACGCCATTGTTTTTCATTTGCTTGGGCAGCAAATAAGTAATCGCAATATTGGTTTTCTCGTCTTCGGTGTAACCCGCCAAACGGATCACTTCCATCCGGTCTAGCAATGCCGAAGGGATATTCATGGAGTTGGACGTAGCGACAAACATCACGTCGCTTAAGTCGTAATCCACCTCCACATAGTGGTCACCAAACTTGTGGTTTTGTTCGGGGTCAAGGACCTCTAACAACGCGCTGCTAGGGTCGCCCCGGAAGTCGGTTCCGAGTTTGTCGATTTCATCAAGCAAGAACAAAGGGTTGCGTGTTCCAACTTTGGCGAGGCTTTGCAAAACCTTACCCGGCATCGCTCCAATGTAAGTACGGCGATGGCCCCGAATTTCTGCTTCGTCTCGCATGCCACCCAAAGCCATGCGTACATATTTGCGCCCAGTGGCTTTCGCAATCGATTGACCCAAGGACGTTTTTCCAACGCCGGGAGGGCCCACCAAACACAAAATAGGGGCCTTCACTTTGTCTACCCGTTGCTGAACTGCAAGGTATTCCAAGATACGGTCTTTAACTTTGTCTAAGCCAAAGTGGTCTTGATTCAGCACGGTTTCTGCATTACCCAAGTCGTGCTTGATTTTGGTTTTAGCCGTCCACGGCAAACCGACCAATACGTCAATGTAGTTACGCACCACAGTCGCTTCTGCCGACATAGGCGACATGAGTTTGAGTTTTTTGAGCTCGGATTCGGCTTTTTTCAGAGCCTCTTTAGGCATCTTGGCCGCTTTGATCTTTTTCTCGATCTCTTCAATATCAGAGCCTTCTTCACCCTCACCTAACTCTTTTTGAATGGCTTTGACTTGTTCGTTCAAATAAAAGTCGCGCTGATTTTTTTCCATTTGGCGTTTGACGCGACCACGGATTTTTTTGTCAACATTCAATATGTCAACTTCATGCTCAATTTGCTCGAACAAATTCGTCAAGCGTTCTTTGACAACCGACAAGCCCAAAACGGTTTGCTTGCTTTCTAATTTAAGCGGCAAGTGGGCCGCAATGGTGTCGGCTAAACGACCGGGGTCATCGATGCTTGCGATCGACGTCAAAATTTCAGGTGGGATTTTTTTATTGAGTTTGACGTATTGGTCAAACTGCTGCATCACCGCGCGGCGCAAGGCCTCAATTTCGCTGGCAATTTTTTTATCGTCGTCGGCAACCACGGGGGGCGCTTCGATCGGGGTGACATTGGCAACAAAGTGTGACTCTCCGTCTTCAATTTTATTGACGGTCGCACGCTGGTGGCCTTCGACCAAAACTTTAACGGTTCCGTCTGGCAGCTTGAGCATTTGCAAAATGGTCGAGACGCATCCAACATCAAACATGTCAGAAATTACGGGATCATCTTTAGCCGCCGTCTTTTGGGCCACCAACATGATGCGCCGCTCGGATTCCATCGCAGCCTCGAGGGCTTTGATGCTCTTGGGACGTCCCACAAACAAGGGAATCACCATATGCGGGAACACCACTACGTCGCGCAAGGGCAACAGGGGCAGATCAATCGGAGTGGCTGGTAGGGTCGCGGGATTAGACATAAAAACCTTTCACGTATTTCGGACTAGGCTTTTTTAGCGGCTTCGCGGTAAACCAACAAGGGGGCTTGGTTTTCTTCAATGGTCGCTACATCAACAACCACTTTTTCAACATTAACTGCGTTGGGTAAATCGTACATGGTGTCTATTAAGGATTGCTCCAAAATAGAGCGCAGGCCACGGGCGCCGGTCTTGCGGTCTAAAGCGCGTTTGGCGATCGCACGCAACGCTTCTGGCCGAATTTCTAATTCGGCGCCTTCCATGGCAATCAATTTGGCGTACTGCTTGACCAGCGCATTTTTAGGCTCAGTCAAAATTTGCACCATGGCGTCTTCGGAGAGTTCCGCCAAAGTCGCAACCACAGGCATACGTCCGACCAACTCAGGAATCAAACCAAATTTAATCAGATCTTCAGGCTCGACCTCTTTAAAGACTTCGGTCAAGCTGCGCTCGGCCTTACTTTTGACCGAAGCCCCAAAGCCCATACCCGAGGACTGGGTTCGGTTTTCAATGACTTTTTCTAAGCCCGCAAAAGCGCCACCACAGATAAACAAAATATTGGTGGTGTCGATTTGGACAAAGTCTTGGTTGGGATGCTTGCGCCCGCCTTGCGGAGGGACGCTTGCCATCGTGCCTTCAATGAGTTTGAGCAAGGCTTGTTGAACACCTTCACCCGACACATCACGGGTAATCGACGGGTTGTCTGATTTCCGAGAAATTTTGTCGATTTCGTCGATATAGACGATACCGCGCTGAGCGCGATCAACTTCGTAATTGCAACTTTGAAGCAATTTAAGGACGATGTTTTCGACGTCTTCACCCACATAACCGGCCTCGGTTAGTGTTGTGGCATCAGCCATCACAAAAGGCACATCCAGCATACGCGCCAAGGTTTGAGCCAACAGGGTTTTTCCTGAACCCGTCGGGCCGATCAGCAAAATATTGCTTTTAGCGAGCTCAACCTCGTCTTTTTTAGACTTTTCTTTGTGCCGCAAGCGCTTGTAGTGGTTATAGACAGCCACCGCCAAAGTTCGCTTCGCAGGTTCTTGGCCGATGACATAGTTATCGAGGTTGGCTTTGATCTCTGCGGGGGTGGGAAGCTCATCCCGCGCTTTGGACGCGTCCCCAATGGAGGGAACCTCATCCCGAATGATTTCATTGCACAAGTCAATGCATTCGTCACAGACAAAGACTGAAGGCCCAGCGATCAGCTTTTTAACTTCGTGCTGGCTCTTTCCGCAAAAAGAGCAGTACAGATTTTTTTCGCCAGAAGCGCCTTTTTTATCGGCCATGGGACTTTTGCCTTTTCGCTAATTTACGCAATGATAACCAAATAAAAACGGCGTCTTTCTATGAGAAAGACACCGTTGTAGATAGTGCTTTAACCGGTGATTTTCAAGGGCGTTTTGAAATAACCTGGTCAATTAACCCATATTCTTTGGATTCTTCGGCCGACAGGTAGTAATCCCGCTCGGTATCGCGTTCAATTTTCTCAAGCGGCTGGCCGGTGCGATCAGCCAAAATTTTGTTCAATTGCTCGCGGGTTTTGAGAATCTCACGGGCATGAATTTCAATTTCTGTGGCCTGGCCTTGGGTTCCGCCCAAGGGCTGGTGAATCATGACTTTGGAGTTGGGCAAACAAAAACGCTTGCCTTTGGCGCCCGCCGTCAGCAAAAAGGCACCCATGCTTGCAGCCATACCGATACACAAGGTAGAGACATCGGGCTTGATGAAGTTCATAGTGTCAAAAATCGCCATGCCTGCGCTTACGGAGCCGCCGGGGGAGTTGATGTAGAAAGAAATATCCTTATCCGGATTTTCACTTTCTAAAAACAACAGCTGGGCGACCACCAAATTTGCGGTTTGGTCGTTAACCGGCCCAACCAAAAAAATAACGCGTTCTTTGAGTAAGCGCGAATAAATGTCATACGAGCGCTCGCCCCGACCAGATTGCTCGATCACCATGGGGACCATGCCTAAGGCTTGGGTTTCTTGTGCGCTTGGCATTGCAAATTTCACGTTCATAAATTCTCCAATTAAGTGGGCTTAATTCTGCCCCATCAACTCGTCAAATGTGACTTGTTTTTCAGAAACCTTGGCCTTGGACAGGACAAACTCGGTCACGTTGTTCTCAATCACGACCGCTTCGACCTCGGCCATACGGCGGTTATCGCCGTAGTACCAACGCACAACATCGGCCGGCTTTTCGTAACTGGCAGCGAGTTCGTCGATATGGGCTTTGATCTGGTCGTGGTTGGCGTGAAGGGTATTGGCCTTGACCAACTCCGCCACTACCAATCCTAAGCGCACACGGCGCTCCGCCTGAGGGGTGAACATTTCCGCAGGAATAGGCGCTTTATCAGCATCTTTAATTCCGCGTTGCTTGAGATCTGCACGCGCACCTTCGATCAGGCGGTCAACTTCCGACTGAACGCTAGCTTTAGGCAAGTCAAGCTCTGATTTAGAAACCAAAGCGTCCATCACCGCTTGCTTATTTCGGCCTTGTAAGCGCGACTTCACTTCACGCTCTAAGTTTTTACGAATGTCGGCACGTAAGCCGTCCACGTTAGCGGCAGCAATTCCTAAGGCCTTGGCCAAAGCGTCATCAACTTCGGGCAAATGCGCCGCTTCAACTTTCTTCAAGGTGACCATGAAGTCAGCCGTTTTGCCAGCCACATCTTTTCCGTGGTATTCAGCGGGGAATGCCAATGGGAATGTCTTGCTTTCGCCAAACTTCATACCGCGGGTCGCTTCTTCAAACTCTTTGAGCATTTGGCCATCGCCCAAAATAAACTGAAAGTCTTCGGCTTTTCCACCTTCGAAAACTTCGCCGTCAATTTTTCCTTCGAAATCAACCGTCACGCGGTCAGTGTCTTGGGCCGCTGCGTCATGGGGACGCTGTGAAAAGGTTCGTCGTTGTTTG
>JBAXOC010000142.1:0-4654 GCA_037133455.1 Comamonadaceae bacterium
GCTTATTTTTGGAGTTTGTATGTCCGCTCATTTGTCCCGTTCCATTCAGATTGACCAACATGGTGGCCCAGAGCAAATGCGCTTGGTTCAAATAGCGGTTGGTGAGCCTGGCCCCGGTGAGGTGCGAATTCTTCACCACGCGGTCGGCTTGAATTACCTCGACGTGTACCAACGCAGCGGCTTGTACCCTATGAATTTGCCGGTCCAGTTGGGCATGGAGGCAGCGGGTGTGATTGAGGCGGTTGGCGAAGGCGTCACCCATTTGAAGGTGGGCGACCGCGCTGCCTATGCCAGTCAGCCGCCGGGTGCGTATTGCGAACGCCGCGTGATGCCTGCCAAGTGCATTTGTAAACTGCCAGATGCGATCAGCTTTGAGACCGGGGCTGCGATGATGCTCAAGGGTTTAACAGCCCAATATTTACTGAAGCGTACATTGCCCCAGGGGGGACTCAAGGCGGGTGACTTTGTGTTGTTTCATGCGGCCGCAGGTGGCGTAGGTCTCATCGCCTGCCAATGGGCACGCGCTTTAGGATTGCAACTCATCGGTACGGCAGGCTCAGACGCCAAATGTCAACTGGCTTTAGAAAATGGCGCTGCATTCGTTATCAATTACGCCAAGGAAGACTTTTTAGCGCGGGTCAAAGAGATCACGGGCGGCAAAGGCGTTAAGGTTGTCTATGACTCGGTGGGTAAAGACACGTGGGATAAATCAATCGACTGCATTGCCCCATTTGGTTTGATGGCAAGTTTTGGGAATGCATCCGGTCCGGTCGCACCTATCGCCCCAGGAATTTTGGGACCCAAAGGTTCGATTTACCTAACCCGGCAGACTTTATTCACGCACATTTCTAGCCGCGAAAGTACGCAAGCGATGGCAGATGATTTGTTTGACGTGGTGGGCAGCGGAAAAGTTCATATTCACATTGGCCAGCGTTACGCCTTAGAAGATGTGCAACAAGCCCATCGCGACTTAGAAGCCCGCAAGACGACAGGCTGTACTATTTTGACCCTTTGAGTCTCAGGGTTAAAATCGAAAAACAATGAACCTTTTGACTTCAAATCTTCTTCGAGCTAGCCTCGGCTGTGCCGTTGTTTTCTTTGGTGCAATGCCAAGTTTTGCGCAAACCAATGCGCCTGCGGCAGTTGAAAGCAAAGCCCAGAGCCCAGCAGCGCGTGATGCGGAAAACGCAAAGAAGTGGTCTGTCTACTGGGGCTGGAACCGCTCTAATTACTCTAATAGCGATATTCATTTCTGGGGCCAAGGCCACGATTTCACGATTAAAAATGCGCAGGCCTCCGATATGCAAACAGACCTCTCGCATCTGTTTGATATTTATTTGCATCCAGCCAATATCACCATACCGCAAACCAATGTGCGGGTGGCTTATCAGTACAACGCCGACACAGCGATCGCACTGAATTTAGACCATATGAAATATGTGATGACAACTGGGCAAGTCGCAGAAGTGGTTGGAACTGCTAACGGCGTTGCACTTTCAGCGCGTGAAATTAACGATAACTTCGTGGCTTTCGAACACACCGATGGTTTGAACGTCATTAGTTTGGAAATTGAAAAACAGCGGCCTATTGATCTGTTTGGTCCCGCATTTCCAGCACGCATCTTTGCATTGGCTGGAATTGGAATCGTCATTCCTAAGAGCAACGTGACTATGACAGTCATAGGCCAGACCCGCAATGATGAGTTCCATGTGGCAGGTTATAGCGCTGGCCTTGGCGCAGGGTTAGAAATAGACTTCTACAAAGACTTCTTTTTTCGAACTGCCTATAAGTTTGGATATGTGAATTTGCCAGATGTATTGACAAGTGCACGCGGCGACAAAGCTGCCCACCAATTCACTTACAACGAAATCCTGATTGCCGCTGGCATGCGGTTTTAAGGTCTAGCGGGCGCGTTTGACCCGCAGCAACTCATCCAAAATCAATCCTGCAGCGCCTAATGAAATCGCGCTGTCAGCCACATTGAAAGCGGGAAAGTGCATTCCCAACCAGTGGAGATCTAAGAAGTCCACCACATAGCCATACAACACGCGGTCAATCACATTACCGACCGCACCGCCCAAAATGCAGGCCAAGGCCAAGCAAAAGAGTCGCTGCCCCGAATGGTTTTTCAGCATCCAGATAATCAAAAGGGCAGCGCCTATTCCCAAAACGGTAAAAAACCAACGCTGCCATCCGGATGCATCTGCCAGAAAAGAAAATGCCGCCCCTGAGTTATGGACCCGTACAAGGTTGAAAAACGAGGTGATGGTGTGGCTTTCACCGGGTTGGTAGCTTCCAATAATCCACAGTTTGGTGATCTGGTCTGCTAAAAGCAAGGCAACAGAAAAAGCGAGCCAGTGAATGAGCCCTAAACGATTGTTTTTGTTAAAACGAGTCATCACGCAAAGCTTCTTTTTTCACCGTCACCCACGAGGTTACTGGTGCATCGGTTGCAAATCGTAGGATGCGTCGGATCGCTTCCTACGGTTTCACTGTAATGCCAGCAACGCTCGCACTTAGTTGCTTCGCTGGCTTTAACTTCGACGGTTAAGCCCGCGCCTTCAACTTTGACCAAAGAAACCTTGGAGGTGATGAACACAAACTTCAAGTCGTCGCCCAATGAGGCCAATGCTTCATAAGCAGCACCATTGCAATGGATGACCAGTTCAGCTTGCAGTGACGCCCCCACTGAGCCTGCAGTGCGCTTTTCTTCGATTTTCTTGTTGGCGAGTTCGCGAATTTGTTGGATGTTGCCCCACTTGTCAATAAATGAGTTTTCCCATTTTTTTGTAATTGATGTGGGTATGTTGTCAAACTGGGTGAACGTCTCTAGGAAGATCGACTCCGACTCGCCAAACGTTGCCCACGCCTCTTCAGCCGTGAAGCTGAGAAACGGAGCCATCCATCGCAGCATGGCATGGGTGATTTGGTGTAACGCGGTTTGTGCACTGCGACGTGCGAGTGACTTGGGCGCGGTGGTGTACAGACGGTCTTTGAGTACGTCCAAATAAAACGCACCCAAATCTTCTGAGCAATACAACTGCAACTTTGACACCACGGGATGAAACTCGTACGCATCAAAGTGGGCGCGAATGTCGGCTTGTACTTGGGCCGCACGTGACAGGGCGTACTTGTCGATTTCCAGTAAGTCGTCAAATGCAACGGTGTCCTTTAAAGGATCGAAATCACTGACATTGGCAAGTAAAAACTTCAGTGTGTTGCGAATGCGGCGGTAGGTGTCGACCACGCGTGCCAATATTTTTTCGTCAATGTTCAAGTCACCCGAGTAGTCGGTGCTGGCCACCCATAAGCGCACGATTTCAGCGCCCATTTTGTCGCTCACCTCTTGCGGTGCGACGGTGTTGCCCAAGCTCTTGCTCATCTTGCGGCCTTGGCCGTCGGTGGCAAAGCCGTGGGTCAGCAGGCCTTTGTAGGGTGCGCGATCGTACAAGGCGCAGCCGAGTAACAACGAGCTGTGGAACCAGCCACGGTGTTGGTCGTGGCCTTCTAAATACAAATCTGCTTCAGGAATTGAGTTGTCAGGCGAAGCATGGAAAGGAGCTCGGTGGTTGACGCCAAAGTTGTACGCATCTTTGTGGCTGCCGCGCAGCACGTGTTGGAAGGTCGAGCCCGAGTCAAACCACACTTCCAAAATGTCGGTGCTCTTGGTGTAGCTGGCGGCGTCGTCGCCGGGCTGGTTGAGGATGTTTTCTACAGTGGCGCGGCTCCACGCCTCGATGCCGCCTTGTTCAACGATGTCAGCCGCTTGGTCCATGATTGCCATGGTGCGTGGGTGCAACTCGCCGCTGTCTTTGTGCAAGAAGAACGGCACGGGCACACCCCAGCTGCGTTGACGTGAGATGCACCAATCGGGGCGGTTGGCAATCATGTCGCGCAAACGAACGCGACCGTTTTCTGGGTAGAAGTGTGTTGCGTCAATCGCATTCAACGCAAGTTCGCGCAGCGATTGGCTGGCCTTGTCGGTGATAAATTGGCCCGTGGTTTTTTCGGTGGTGCTGTCAAACGCATCCATGCGGATGAACCACTGCGCCGCTGCTCGGTAGATGACGGGCGTTTTATGACGCCAGCAATGCGGGTAGCTGTGCGTGATGGTTTGAGTGGCCATCAAGCGGTCTGCGTTTTGCAACGCTTCCAGAATGACGGGCGCGGCCTTCCAGATGTGTTGGCCACCGAACAACGGAAATTCAGCGGCATACGCGCCGTTGCCTTGCACGGGGTTCAAGATGTCGGTGTACTTCATGCCGTTGGCCATGCATGAGTTGAAGTCATCTACGCCATAGGCCGGTGCGCTGTGCACGATACCTGTGCCGTCGCCTTCGCCCACGTAGTCGGCCAAGAACACGGGAGCTGTGCGTTGGTAGCCGGCGTCCACGTGTGCGAGGGGGTGGTTGAACTCAATCAGGCCCAGCTTGTCGCCGGTAGCTGTTGCCACCACTTGGCCTTCGAGCTTCCAACGCTCCAAACATTTCTCGACCAACGAAGCCGCACACAAGAACAAGCCACGCTCGGTATCCACCAAGGCGTAGGTGATGTCTGCTTTCATATTGAGCGCTTGGTTAGCAGGAATGGTCCAGGCGGTAGTGGTCCAGATCACCGCGAACGCTGGCTTGTCGAGCTTGTGCAAACCAAACGC